>JAOUJX010000381.1 GCA_029882955.1 Gammaproteobacteria bacterium | reverse complement strand
AACCCTTTACGCACCTCGTATGATTATCGCTCTGGCTTACGATTCGGGCGGGGTTACCACCTCGACGGTGACTGTTCCGCTGGTCGCGGCACTGGGACTTGGCCTGTCGACTACAGTGCCGGGGCGAAATCCACTGCTCGATGGCTTTGGCCTGATCGCCTTTGCCAGCCTGTTTCCAATTATGTCTGTTATGGCTTACGCTCAGTTATCCGAGTGGCAGGCCAGGCGCAGCAAGCAACCTCCAAACTAAGGAGATCAAGTTATGCACTTTAAATTAATCATCGCATTTACCGAAGATTCGATTACCGAAAAAATCGTTCGCGCCGCCAGGGAAAAAGGCGCCACCGGCTCAACTGTCATTTCGAGTGCGCGCGGAGAAGGCATGCAGGTCGCCAAAACTTTTCTTGGCCTGAGCCTGGAAACCCAACGCGACGTTATCCTGTTGCTGGTGGAGGAGCATCTCAGCCGCGACATACTGGAAACAATCGCTAATACCGGGGAATTCGACGCTAATCCGGGGACGGGTATCGCTTTTAGTATCGATGTTGAAGATGCTGTCGGCGTGTCACACCAGGTCAGCCAGTTATGTGAAATGATCGAGGAAGAGATATGAGCCAGAAACCAGTCGTAAGAGTACGAGATATTATGAAACCAGACTTTGACCTGGTCAATGGTCTGGATACTGTAGCCGATGTATTGAGAAGTTCGAAATACCCAGATACCAAATGTTTCATCGTCGATATACGCCACGATAACGATGAGTACGGTATTGTTCTGTTATCGGATATCGCCAAGAACGTGCTCGCTATCAACAAATCGCCGGAGCGTGTCAATATCTACGAAATCATGTCGAAGCCGGTAATTAGCGTAGACCCTGACATGGACATCCGCTATTGCACCCGCTTATTCGACAGCTTTGGTCTGAGTCGTGCACCGGTAGTTGAGCATAGAAAAGTTATCGGCGTGGTGGGTTATACCGATATCGTATTACGTGGTGTGCGTGATCGTCTGAGCCAATAAACTGTTTATAGCATTAAATCAGGCAAACCAGATTACCAGGCTTTGTGGATTATCTTTGCTCTTCTGCATCAGGCCAGTCAAATGACGGCTCATCAATCGCTGGCACGTCGGCGTTGTTGATCGCCGGGGAACCTGTCAGGGTAAAGTTCGTTCAACGGCACTGATTTGCCATTATCCTGCACTACCCGACAATGGAATCGGCGTAATTGACGCGGCTCCTTAACACCACAGGAATGCGCAATAATTCCGACTTCGTATTCGATCTGATCCTGAAATTTTGAGACTCGTTCTGCTTTATTGGTCGGATCAAGACCTCGCTGTAATTTCAAATCGTGCGTGGTAATGCCGGTCGGGCAGGTATTCCTGTTACATTGCAAAGCCTGAATACAGCCTAGCGAAAACATAAAGCCTCGCGCCGAGGTACAGAAATCAGCTCCCATACACAAAGCCCAGGCAACATTAGCTGGATTAATTAACTTACCCGATGCTACCACCTTGACGCGCTCGCGCAGGCCATGCGAATTCAGGGTATCGACCACCAGCGGCAGACTTTCTCGCAGCGGCAGGCCGACTTCGTCTATCAGTGGCATGGGTGCTGCACCGGTGCCGCCTTCGGCTCCGTCGACGGTGATAAAATCGGGGGCAGATTCGATACCGAGCTCATTGATACGCTCGCAAAGTTCATCGAGCCAGCCATAAGAACCGATGACACACTTGAAGCCAACCGGGCGTCCGGTGACATCGCGTATACGATTGATCATTTCGACTAATTCATCGACCGAGTTAATATCGGGATGTCGATTGGGACTGATAGAATCCTGCCCGACCTGAATACCGCGAATGTGAGCAATTTCTGCCGTTACCTTTCCACCCGGTAATATGCCGCCTTTACCCGGCTTGGCACCCTGGCTCAGCTTGATTTCGAACATTCTTATTTGCTCGTGCTCGGCAAGCGCTTTTAGTTTTTCATCACTGAGATTACCGGCGAGATCGCGTACGCCATATTTTGCCGTACCGATTTGCACCACCAGTTCGCAGCCGGCTTTGAGGTGGTAAGGAGAAACGCCACCTTCACCGGTATTCATCCAGCAACCGGTTTTTTTCGCACCATTTGCCAGCGCAGTCACCGCCGGAATCGATAAAGCCCCGTAACTCATACCCGATATGTGATACAACGAGCGCGTCGCATAAGGTTTTTTCGCATAGGGACCGATAACCACTTCACCCGGCGGCACCGCATCGGCACCCAGCGTCGGGAACGGGCAATTGACAAAAATGTTGGTTCCCGAAGGTCTCAAATCCCGGGTAGAACCGAATGCCACGGTAGTATCGACATGTTTCGCCGCCCGATAAACCCAGGATCGCTGTGCGCGGTTAAACGGCAGCTCTTCTCGATCCATGGAAAAAAAGTACTGCCGGAAGAATTCTCCGAGGTGTTCGAAGAAATAACGAAACCGGCCGACGATTGGATAATTGCGTCGAATGGCCTGCTTGGTCTGGGTAACATCGATGACATAAATAACAATCAGTGCGATCATTGCCAGAAAAAACAGGAATACAAGCAACGTCGCCGCTATAGAAAAAAACCCTGACACGAATCGATCGACGCTATCACCTACAAATGGTAAATCCATAATTACCCCCATTGTTATTATTCAGGTTCCTATTCGGCTACGGTATTAGCCCGGCGGCTCAGGAACACCAACCGTTAATATTGTAGTCGCAATTGTTAATTTTTCAGATATTGTTAAGCTATCGCCCATCATTTATCCCGGTAGAAATTCACATGGAAAACATCACTAAGTGGTTATCAGAAAACGCATGGTTATCTGAGAGCGTAATGGACTGGGGGATTAAAATAGTCATCGCGATCGCCATTTTTGTCGTCGGTAAAATGCTTGCCCGGATGATCGTCAATTTACTCGATAAAGCACTCAGGAAAACCGGCACCGATACCATGTTGGTCGGCTTTCTCTGCAATATCGCCTACTCGGTACTACTCATCGCGGTACTGCTCGCTGCAGTCGATTCACTCGGCGTTAATGTCACCTCACTCCTGGCAATCCTCGGCGCGGCAGGGCTTGCTGTCGGTCTGGCATTAAAGGACTCGCTTTCCAATTTTGCCGCGGGCGTGATGATTATCATCTTCCGTCCCTTTAATATCGGTGATTTTATCAGCGCTGGTGGGGCCTCGGGTGTCGTTGACGAAATAGGCATCTTCTCAACCTTGATGCACACCGGTGACAACCAGCGCATCATTGTGCCCAATTCGGCAATCCTCGGTAGTAATATCACCAATGCAAGCGCACTACCGACCAGGCGCATCGACCTCGTCATCGGTATCGGTTATGACGATAACATCGGCCAGGCACGCGATATCATCATGACAATACTCAATGCTGAAGACCGCATACTGGAAGATCCCGCGCCGGCAGTGGCAGTAAGCGAACTCGGCGATAGCAGCGTCAACCTGAATGTCCGTCCCTGGGTGAATACCGGTGACTACTGGGCCGTGCGCGCAGACTTACTCGAAGGCATCAAGATCAAACTCGACGAAGCTGGCATTAGCATTCCCTATCCACAGCAGGACGTGCATATGCATGAGATTAAAGCTGGATAAACCCGAAGTAAGGGCATCCTTTAAGGGCGCCTTATATTTACTCCCGTATCTTCACTTATACAGCCGCTGAAAATAACCATAGCAGTCAGGCAAAGGCCGGGGTAATTGGCGCTGCAGTAATCGTTTTAAATTTATGCCCCATAATAAATTACCCTATTTGTCGACAA
>JAOUJX010000380.1 GCA_029882955.1 Gammaproteobacteria bacterium | reverse complement strand
TTAACCGGTACAAATCCACCGTAATTATTGCAATCAATTGTACCGCCTCCATCCTCGATTCCACCTGAGGTGGGAATAGCGGGACAGGGCAACCGACCATTAACCTGTGCAAATCCGACTATCGCGGCAATAACCTGATCCATTTCCTGTTCAACCGCTCGATACTGTTTTAGTTCCTGCTGCTTTGGGAACAGGGCTACGGTATAGCCTAGTAGGATCGAAACGACGATTAACACGATTGCTATTTCTATTAGGGTGAAGCCTTTTTGTTCTATTCGCATTATTAAAGCTCGTCTATTACTAATATTTTATCATTTCCATTAGTGGCTCTTGCGTCAAAAATGTCATCAAGATTTTCATTTTCAAGGTCAAAAACGTCGCCAACATCATCCGCCAATCCAGCAACATTATCATCGTTCCAGTCACGTTGCCCAGCAATGATCAAAATCGATTTTTTATTATCAATATTACCCGCCATATTATTTATCGTCAGGCACCTATTAGCGAGTAGGGCGTCGGCTTCGATACAGCTGCCTGCAATATCGGGCCGGAGATTATTGGCATAAGCCATCTGGATGCTATCGTGCCATAGATTACTAATAGCCCAGTCTGGGAGTTCTGGATAATAACGCATCGTTAATGCCAGAGAGCCTCCCTGCAATAAATCCCCCAGAGAAAGCGAGCCGCTAGCTTGTACGTTAAAAGCGGCATCATAAAAGTGATCGTATTCATAAGTGACTGTTATCGGCAAGGTAGAAGCGTCCAGGTTGGTACCCGCGAAGGTGCCGGTAATGTTTGCATGTTGAGTTCCGTCAGCGCTGTTAACTACCGTGACCAATGGAGCTGTGACGTAATTCATGTCAAAATTGATCACATCGGCCAGATTGACGTCAACCTGTACGCGCAGAACCTGCGAAGGCTTGTCATTACCATTTCCCGGATTTGGAAATCCGTTAACATCCCGTTGGCAATCTTCTGCTTCGGGTATAAAATCCCCATCATCCAGGCACTCTTCCCAACCATTGCCGACTGGTTCTTCATCCCAAAAGTATTTGACATCAGAAAAGACTTGTCCGGCTACTACAGTTGCAGTCAGCCGCCCGTCATTAGCAGAAAACACGTTCGGATTGGTATCCTCAAAAGTAACAGCCGTGAGTGGGTCGGTCGAAGTTTGATTAATTACATGATTAGGCGCCGAATTAAAATCAAGAACACCATTCTCACAATTAATCGACGGATCAGACGGACACCTAGCAAAAGCCTGATTAAAACTTACTGTTGCGGGAGATATCGGGTATGTAAGGACCAGGTTAATACCGAGGTGAGACTCGATGGGCTGCCCATCGGTTTCGGTGAAATAGTTGGTGAATATCGATGGAATACGGCCATTTGAACCGAGAGAATTAGTTAACTCCGTTGCAAAAACCGGATCGGATGGATATTCGTCCAGCTCCGGATAACCTCCACCGTAGTCGTTGACCGCATAATTAAATAACCAGGGATAATGCTCACCAGCCGCAACATCTGTGTCTATACGCTGGTCGTAAGACTGGAGAGCATCGCGATAGGCCTGTAACGTAGCCTTCTCTGCCATCTCAATCACCTCAGCTGCGGTAATGATGATGAACTGGTCATTGATTACATTGGTATTCTGTACTGGATCGAAAACAGGCCCTAATATAAACCCATCATGATCGTCATTGCTTTCACTATTCCAAAACAGAGAGTTATCAAAGCCATTAAAAGCATCGAGAAAGTTGGCAGGATCATCAGGGCCAGTATTTCTATCCTGCCCAGCCAATGCTGCCCCGGGGGCGATTATCACGGCGGCGATTCCAGCGCCATTCCCATCAAAAATAATATTCCCAGTTTGATCGACAAGAGTTATGGTACCTGTGGAACCCGAATTGATTACCTGGTCAGGAGTATTAGCAAAATTCTCGGAGACGGCATACCAGAGTCGCTCGCCGCTTGCATCACGAGCATCATAAAAGTTCATTCTTGGGTCGTCCCAGGGAAATCTTCCGACCTGTCCACCAGTAGCTAAGAATTTACAGTAGGTAGTCGAATTAGGGGTACCGCTGTCATTGGTATCAGGACATGGCAACCTCCCCGGCCCACGACCATTCGTTACCGGATAATTATAAGCAAACTGCAACAAAGCCTGCTTAGCCTCCTCCAACACTCGCTTATTATGCTCGAATCTCTTAGCTTCGACTTGCTTTAGAGCATTTTGCCCGAACCCCACCAGGACAACCCCGCCGATCCCCATCATCATCACCAGGAAAATCAGCAACGCAAAGCCGTTTTGATTTTTCTGTCGTTTGTTTGCCATGACTAGTTTTCGGTTTCGACCAGGTAGGTCACTGCCAGAGTCTCTCCACTGGTTCCGTAATAACGTTTTCCATCAGGCGCCGTTATTCTTAATTTGACATCAGCACCTGCGATAATTTTAAGCCTGATATTGCCTTCGATTAAATCACCGTCCATATATTCCTGGTCATTAATCCAGGCCGAGTGAAATCCCTCGTTCGAAATAGCAATGCCCGAAATAAAATAAGTATTATTCACCTTTTTCATGACAGGGTCGCTATCACCAGCAACCACCACTTCGGGCTCCTCCACCACCGGTCGTCTGTTTTGCTCAGCGGCCTCATTTCTGTAGCGATTAGCATCGATTATCTGTCGTTCCTGGGGGGTGGTAAACAGCGTGGAGATCTCAGCCATTGCAACCGTTGCGTAACTAAAGCAGACGGCACTCATCACTACCGTCGTAAATGCCGGCACTGTGAATAGCCTTCTAATCGGTTTACCTGGCATTAATTGTCACCCACCGTATCAAACATTTAGATTGCATATTGGCCTTTTTGGTGTCCAGCGATACATCTACCGGAGAATTTCGGGTTAGCGAACAGGAATCTACGGTAAACAAATTTTGGATCGAAAGTCGCAGGCCCTCCAGGAGCGCAAACAGGTCTTCTTCGTGCAACATGCCCATCGATAGCTCCATGGGCGAGCTATTCAACGCCACACCTTGCAATACTTTTAATCCCGGGCGCGAAAAGTTTTCCTGTGGTAGTAAATTATAGGTCAGAGATGGCAGGCGTAATACTTCATTAGTCACCTGCAGGCTTTCTATCCAGCTCAGTCTACGTTCTCCTCCAAGCAGGCCATTCGTTTGATAAGTATCATACAAGCTTCGATATTGATCGAATAAATCCAGGTCTTTCACCAGTTTTTTATACCGGCTATGAGTTGAATTCAGGGTCGATATTGAAGTTTGATACGTCTCGGATTGCATAGATTCAAAATAATACGCCGCTCCTACTAACCCTATTGATATAACGATAGACAGCACAAATAAAATTACAGGCCTTTTCAAATAAATCCAGTCGATATTATTCATCGCGTCCAACCTGGCGGACTAGTCGAAAAGCCAGTATAGCCTTTTCCTTCGCCTTCACCTTTTTTGCGCTCACATCGCCAGAAAGCCGATTTTCGGGTTCGATATCAAGAGGTCGTCTGGTAATTTCCACCTCGAAGTAGTTACCGGATTCAACCATTGTTTTCTCGAGATCATCAACTGCACTCAGCGCGTAGCGATAGTCCCCGGAGAAGTTTAAAAATTCAGCTTCCACGTTAACAACCTCAAAAAATCCTTTAACGCTTTTCCTCTTTTTACCATCCTTACTATTCTTCTTTTTTGAAGATACCCTTTTTTTACTATCCCAATTCACTTCTTCTGGTTTTTCAAGATCTGAAAAATTCGACAGAAACCATTCTAACTTGGTGACTCGTATATCTGAAAACAGAGAAATATCTCTACTCACGA
>JAOUJX010000379.1 GCA_029882955.1 Gammaproteobacteria bacterium | reverse complement strand
GCTACACGGCGGTCCAAAATCTTCATCTTCAGGTCGCTTCGTTTACTTCGGTTCGCGCGATGGCTGGATCAGTAAATACGATATCTATAATCTGAAACTGGTGGCTGAAATTCGAGCCGGTATTAACACGCGTAACATCGCCGTATCAGCGGATGACCGCTACATCATGGTAGGTAACTACCTGCCGCACTCGCTGGTATTACTCGATGCAACCGACCTCAAGCCGATAAAGCTAATCGATGTAACCGATAGCAATGGTCATTCATCTCGCGTGAGTGCGGTCTATACCGCGCCACCGCGCAATAGTTTTATCGCCGCGCTAAAAGACATTCCCGAAGTTTGGGAAATATCTTACGACGACGATCCACCTGCAGGTTTCGGTGGCTGGGTACACGATTACAACCCGGAATCAGGGGAAAATCCGGCCCCCGATCTCTTTCCGATTCGTCGAATTAAAGTGGATGATTATCTCGATGACTTCTTCTTCGATCAGCAATACGTCACCATCATCGGTGCCTCGCGTGAAGGTAAAGGTCAGGTTGTCGATATGGACCTGCGAAGGGTAATCGTCAATGACCTGGAATTGCCGGGAATGCCGCACCTGGGCTCGGGCATTACCTGGAAATATCAGGGGCGCACCGTGCTGGCAACACCTAATCTGAAAAACGCTAATGTCAGTGTTATCGATATGGATTCCTGGGAAACCATAAAACACATTGAAACCCTCGGCCCCGGGTTTTTCATGCGCAGCCATGAAAATACGCCCTATGCCTGGGTTGATGTATTCTTCGGCCCGAATAAAGATGCCGTGCACGTCATCGACAAGCGTAGCCTCGAAATTGTAAAAACGTTGCGACCGGCGCCGGGTAAAACAGCTGCCCACGTCGAATTTACTCGTGATGGTAAATACGCCTTGCTCAGCATCTGGGACCCTGAAGGTGCAGTCATCATCTACGATGCGGCTACTCTGACCGAGGTCAAACGAATCCCAATGAATAAACCATCAGGGAAATACAACGTGTACAATAAGATTACTCGTTCAGCAGGTACCAGCCACTAACATATGACTCTCAAAGAAATAGTCCCCTATCTGCCCCATTTTCAGGCCATACTCAATACCTCAGCAGCCTTGTTACTAGGAGCCGGTTACTACTTTATACACAATGAAAACCGTAATATGCATCGCCTTTGCATGGCGGCTGCGTTGGTGATCTCGACGGTATTCCTGATGTCCTATCTGACTTATCACGCTGAAGTTGGCTACTTGCCATTTAAGGGCCAGGGCGTTATTCGCCCGTTTTATTTCACGCTACTGGCTTCGCACGTCATACTCGCAGCAATCATCGTACCGATGGTTCTGGCTACTGTTTTTTTCGCCATCACAGGTAATTTCGACAAGCACCCTCGTCTTGCGCGATGGACTTTACCTTTGTGGTTTTATGTATCGGTTTCCGGGGTAGCGATATACGTCCTTGGTTTCCACATTTATACGACCGAGATAATTTGATGGAATTCGTCTACTACACTACCGCTGGAATAGTCCTTTATTTCCTTTCCGATCTCATACTCAATAAAATGGAAGCATTTCACGGAGATCGATTTAAAAATCGTTCGGTGATATTTTTTGTGATTATCCTGGTGCTGGCAGTTTCTTCGTTTAAGGCTATTGAATTGATGGTGAGTTGAATAATAGTTCGATTATTCAATAACCTGCGATAGAGCTTTAATTTCATTTTATTGCTATGCTCGCGCGCCCTTATGCCAAAGATTAGGTTTTTCATGATCTCTACCTTGAAAGTACATTTAGCATCACTCGGTTTCTTACGCCTGGGATTAATCGGACTGGCAATAGTTTCTATGTTAATACCCCTGCTTGAGTGGCTGGTAACCCAGGCCACAGGTGAACTCCCTGAAGGCGCGCTACTATCGTTGAGTGCCGGCTTGATAGCACCGGTGATGGCGCCAATGTTAATCGTAGTCATATTGTTAGATGTCATCATGGCAAAAGTACGAGCGGCGGACGATCCGACTAATTCAGGCGATTCGTGTAGGAAGATTATTCGAGTCGACACGATAGTGATTATTATCATGCTGGTTTATTGGGTGCCGTTTTTTGTTTCTTTGGCTTCGTGATTTTTATTTTTCAGGTGAATTCAAACCGAAACTAATATGAACAATGAAATAAATTACAGCAACAACCCTCTACACGGTGTTGGTTTAAAAAGCCTGTTGACTGAAATAGTTGATCAGTATGGCTTTGAATTACTTTTTGCCTATTTAAATATCAATTGTTTTAAGACTAATCCAGGCATTGATTCCAGTATTAAGTTTCTTAAAAAAACGGACTGGGCACGTGAAAAAGTTGAAGCTTTCTATTTGTATGAGTTTAAAAATTTACCCAGGGCCTCTTATGAGCAGTTTTCGATACCGCCAAGAGAACGGATTATTCCGGAAGATCAGGTCCCGGGTGATCCCAGTGAGTTAAGTTTTGAAGATGCTGAACGGTTGCGCGCAAAGCGTACCGAAAAGTCCGCGGAGTGGGAGCATCTGTCAACAGGGTCTTCAGCTAAGGGTGTCGATCCATGGGCGAATTGGAAAAATAAAGCCTGAGCAATTAACAAAACAAACACCCGCCACAATCCCGCTATAACAGAGTAAAATATTTATTTTGAAATATTAGATATCCACATGCGACTCAGGCCCATCGACAAGAACCGATACAGCAAACATTACAAGATGATATTCGGCGCAATCGTGCTGGCTTTAATCGTCATTTCGCTGAGCAGCTCGGCGCTGTTGATCCGTGTTTTCAGTACCCCGGACGCCTCGCATTTCGTGTTAAACCTGGCCGGTGTTGTGATCGCCGCACTGTTGGTCTCGTATGTGCTGTACCGGTTTCGTCACCATCCGTTCATGGTAGAGGTGGTGTACGTGTGGAACCTGAAACAACAGCTCAACCGAATTTATCGCAAGCAGCGCAAGATCGAACCGCTGATCGATGAGGGTAGTCTTGATGCGATGGTGGTCATGAATTATTTTTATCAGGCTTCAAAGCAGCTGTATGAGCTGGACGATAACACCATCACCCTGGATGACCTGGCGATCAAATTGAATCATCTGAACGACCGGCTGGAACAATCAGGCCTGAAGTTAACCACGGATGAATATGATCCGGCCATGCTGGATCGGTTCTGAACGATTAGTAGCTAAGGCGACAGGATTTCAAGACCGGGTTCTCTCACTTTTCGGGTCGTACATCGGTTTGAGCGATGCCGATGCTGGGTAGCTACGATTAGCCTGTTCAATGATAAAACGTCCGTTCTCAATCATTTCTTTGCTGACACCGTCCTCATGATTGACATATCCCATTGCCGCGCAGGCCCCCAGTGTATGCGCGTAACCCGATGAAAGCGTATAGCCGACGTTGTTACCATCGAGCAGAATGGGTTCATTGTGAGTTAGCATCGGCTCGGGGTCGTCGAGAAGAAACTGCACTAGCTGCCGTGTCAGTTTGCCCGATTCGCGCTGTTCGAGAAGTGCTTCGCGTCCTATAAAGCCACCGGCTTTATCCCAGGCGGCGGTAAATCCGAGACCCGCTTCGAGCAGTGTTTCCATCGGCCCCATGTCATGCGACCATTCTCGATAGGCTTTCTCGATACGCAAAGTGTTTAATGTGTGATATCCACAGTGTCTGAGGCCATGCTCGCTGCCCGCCTCTATCAGGCGATCGTAGACTGGCAAGGCCATCTGGGTTGGGATGTAGAGTTCAAAACCAAGTTCGCCGGTGTAAGAGATCCGCATCGCCATGGCATTTTGATATCCGATTTCGATGTTTTGCATTGTTG
>JAOUJX010000052.1 GCA_029882955.1 Gammaproteobacteria bacterium | reverse complement strand
TGAGTCAATTGTCGACGCCGCTCGGACCGATGTACGCTGGTGCCAGCGATAAGGGGCTATGTTTTCTTGAATTCACCGACCGTAAAATGATCGATGGCCAAATTGAACAATTGCAGAAACAAATGAAAGCAAAGTTCGTCAAAGGTAAATCAGACATTCTGGATCGAGTAGAGACCCAACTGGAAGAATATTTTGCCGGGGAACGCCGTGAGTTTGATTTGCCACTCGACGTGCGAGGTACCGACTTTCAGAAACAGGCCTGGGATGCCTTGTTAGCGATTCCTTATGGCGAAATTCGTTCCTACCAGCAGCAGGCGGATAAAATCGGCAAACCCAAAGCAGTGCGCGCTATTGCCAGTGCGAATGCCAGGAATCACATCGCAATAGTGATTCCATGCCATCGAGTGATTGCCAGGGATGGAGGGCTGGCGGGTTTTGGTGGTGGTATCTGGCGTAAGAAGTATTTGCTGGATCTGGAAGGTGCAATAGAGCCTGGCGATCAACCACAGCAGCAGGATTTGCTTTAGATATATATTCTAAAAACTCCTCAAAGTTTGTCATTGCGGACTTGATCCGCAATCCATTGTTCTGACTGCGTTGCTATCGTTTTAATAGATTGCGGATCGAGCCCGCAATGACGGGGATTTTTCCTTAAAGACTTGTAGTGGGGGTGGTGGAATACTGAGTTTGTCTGTAATGGAAACAAAAGGCGAGTCATGGTGGAGCCGCCTGAATCGGGAAGTAAGTATTCCAAGTCTGGAATGGGTGTTGATATGGGGGCTTTTAAAAAAGGCGGTTCTCCTCAAAATCCCTTTGAACAATGAGGAAAGGATTTACAATATTCATACAGATGAAATTAAATCGAGGCTGGAGGATATTTTTTAAAATCGGATCTGGAAACAGGGCATGAAAAAGTTTGTTTGCGGGTCGATGTGCATTGCGGTTGTCATCTTATAATTGCTATCAATGTCTTATTGATAAGGCTTAAAACTCCAGCGGTTTAATTTTCTGTTGTTTGCCCCAACACCATCCCAATAAACCGCTCTCGAGTAAACTCATCCCGATCCCGATAATTAACAAACTGCGCATGCCGCGTCGACGAGGCTTCATTCATGTCAATCCCCCAAATCGGTTTTAAGCCATTAGGTAACATCGAATAACGCACATCGATTAATACATTCTCCCGATCCGGATCGGCGGCTACATAATCATGCGAGAAATACAGAAAGCGTTCGATGTCATGACGCAGGGCGGAGCCCTGTTCAAGATTTGGTCTATCGCGTTCGAGCATAAAGCGATTTGCCTGCCCGCCTTCGTAAATTCGATCATCCGAGAAAAGCCTGAGGCGTATGGCGTCGACGTAAAATACGCCATTGCTTTCGTAAACCGAGCGCCAGAGCACCTGATTCGCCATAGTCGGTTTAACCAGGAAGCGATCGACCTGGTGGCCGCGTTGTTGGGCAAGTCGCAGCGTGGCTTCGCCGGCATTGTTATGTTGCCAGACACCGAACAAGAGATATCCAGCGGCCAGCAGGAGCCCGGCGCGAGCATTCAAAGCTTTACGATGACGCCAGCCGAGGATGATAGCGATGATTAAAATGAAGGAGAATACAGGATCGACAATCGCAATAATTCGCCAGGCGATGCGTTCGTCGCTAAAAGGTAATAGCAGCTGAGTACCGTAACTGGTGGTAGCGTCCAGCAGTCCGTGGGTGGCGTAGCCCAGCAAGGTAAAAAGGTAGAGTCGTTTGAATGGCAGTCGTTGTTGCAGGAACGGCCAGAGAATCAAAGCAGCGATCAAACCACCGATGGGAATAAAAATCAGTGCGTGGGTAAAATGCCGGTGAAATTCTATATTGAGCAGAGGGTCTTCCGCGGAACCTATCAGCGCATCAATGTCCGGCAGCAGGCCCGCTACGAAACCAGTTCCAACGGCTAGCCGCGTTTCTTTTTGCTTCGACGCCGACAGTGCGGCCGTAGCGCCGAGCAGGCCCTGGGTGACAATATCCAAATTCTTTACCAACTATTCATTAATATAAATGCTCTATACCATATATTCGTGCTGACTTGCATCTTCTATATTTCAGATAAATTGAAGCTCTCATAAGAAAATTGAGTTTGACTGAATATCACCCCGCCTTTATCGTGACGGCCAATATATTTTACCCTTATCCGAGGCAAACCAATGTCTGAAACAAACTATAATTTCATCGCAGGCGAATGGGTCGCCGGTGCGAGTGAAATTGCTAATATCAATCCGTCCGACCTGTCCGACACTATCGGCATGTATGCGCAGGCCGATTCTGCCCAGCTGCAGCGCGCCCTTGACGCTGCAAATCAGGCCCAGCTTGAATGGGCTAAAACCGGTCTCGAGAAGCGTTACACCGTATTGATGAATATCGGCAACGAGCTCATTGCCAATTGCGAAGAGCTGGGTACGCTGCTGGCGCGAGAAGAAGGTAAAACCCAGCCTGAAGGCAAGGGTGAGGTGTATCGTTCCGGTCAGTTTTTTACTTACTATGCCGCCGAAGTGCTGCGACAGATCGGCGATAACGCGGAGTCAACCCGTGAGGGTATAGAAGTCGATGTGCGCCGCGAACCGATTGGCACGGTGGCCATAATCTCGCCGTGGAATTTCCCGATGGCGACAGCGGTATGGAAAATTGCACCCGCCCTGGCTTTTGGTAATGCCGTGGTCTGGAAACCCGCCAACATTGTGCCTGCCTCGGCTGTGGCGCTAGCGCGTATCATCGCTAAACAGGATTTGCCTAAAGGTCTCTTCAGCCTGGTCATGGGGTCGGGTGGTAGCATCGGCCAGGAGTTAATCGAAAGCCCGAAGATTAACGCGATTAGCTTTACCGGTTCGGTGCCGGTGGGGCGTGAGATCGCTAAATCCGCCGTTAGTAATTTCACTAAAATACAGCTCGAAATGGGTTCCAAGAATGCTCTGGCGGTAATGGACGACGCCGATATGGATACCGCTGTGGCCTGCGCGCTCGGCGGTGCATTCGGTTCTACCGGGCAGAAATGTACGGCGTCTTCGCGCCTGGTTGTTCACTCGACTATTCATGATGAATTTGTCGAGCGACTGGTAGAGGGTGCGAACAATATGGTGGTTGGTCATGCACTCGAAGCGGGGACGCAGATCGGGCCGGTCGCTAGCGAGACGCAGCTTAAACAGAATCTTGAAAATATCGAGCTGGCGAAAAGTGAAGGTGGCGAACTGCGCTGTGGTGGTGAGCGAGTCGAACGTGCAACCGAGGGTTATTTCATGACCCCGGCTGTTTTCACCGGCACGCAAAACAACTGGCAGGTGAATCGCGAAGAGTTATTTGCGCCGATGGCCTGCGTGATCAAAGTCGATTCCTATGACGAAGCCCTGCATACCGTAAACGATACTCGTTTCGGTTTGACTGCGGGCATTATCACTACTAATCTGGCGCGTGCGACGCATTTTCGACGTAACGCAAAAACCGGTTGCGTGATGGTGAACCTGCCAACCGCTGGCACCGACTACCATGTGCCTTTCGGGGGACGTGGTGAGAGTTCTTACGGCCCGCGTGAACAGGGGCAGTATGCCAAAGAGTTTTACACGCATGTGAAAACCGCTTATATCAGCTCGGGTAATCCTTCATAATCAGGGAAAAATTATGAGCCAGGCTAACTATCGAATCGATGCCCTGCAATACGCCAACTGGTCTGAAACTATTTTTCGACAAATGCGTGAGGGCGGGGTAGATGCGGTACATGTGACGATTGCTTATCATGAAAATTTTCGTGAAACGGTCGCTAACATGGAGCAATGGAATGGTTTTTTTGAGCGTTTTCCGGACTTAATTTTTCAGGGTAAGACGGGTGATGATGTGCGGCTTGCGCGCGAGACCAGTCGCACCGCGATTTTTTTCGGATTTCAAAATCCGTCACCCATGGAAGATGATATCCGCCTGCTCGAAATTTTGCATAGCCTCGGTGCACGATTCATGCAGCTTACTTATAATAATCAGTCGTTGTTGGCGACCGGCTGCTATGAGAAAAATGATCCGGGTGTGACGCGAATGGGGCGCGAAGTCATTGCCGAAATGAATCGTATTGGCCTGGTGGTTGATATGAGTCATTCAGCGGAGCATTCGACCCTGGAGGCGATAGAAATTAGTGAGCGGCCGATAGTGATTACTCACGCTAATCCGGCTTTCTGGCACCCTGCCTTGCGTAACAAATCGAACGAGGTTATGCAGGCGCTCGGCGAGACCGGCGGCATGTTGGGTTTCAGTATGTACCCGCACCATCTTAAAAATGGCAGTGATTGCAGTCTTGAAAGCTTTTGCGAAATGATGGCAGCTGCCGCAGAAACTATGGGCATAGACCATATTGGCCTTGGCTCCGATTTATGTCAGGATCAACCCGATTCGGTTGTCGAATGGATGCGCGTTGGTCGCTGGACAAAGAAAATCGACTACGGCGAAGGTTCCAGATCAAACGCCGGATTTCCACCCATGCCGAGCTGGTTTAAAGATAATCGTGATTTTGGAATACTCGAACAGGGTTTGGTCGACTACGGTTTTAGTCCTGAGGGCGTAGCCAAAATTATGGGTAATAACTGGTTGAGATTTTTCGATGAAAACTTTGGCCCGGCATAACGCGAAAAACGTCGACGAGTTTCGTCGTCCACCCGAAATCGTCATGCGCCTCGCGCGCATGGGTAGCTTTCACCAGACACGGCTTTCATTTATGCGTACTTTGTTGCGCCGCCTGAAAAAAGAAAACTGGTGCTTCGAACGAGCCGTCTGGGAAATTGACGACCAGGGTTTTGGCCGTGCGGTTTATTCAGTTTATGGTCCCGAACGTAATTACTCGCTGGTCGCTTTCTCGCATGATCTACCCGATCACATGCGTTCCGACCGGGTCATCGCTACGGCATGGGATGCAACCTTCGCTCTGTTCGATGGCATTCCGACTACCGCGGATCTCGACCGATTAGAGGACAACGTGCCGAAACAGGAGGCCGGACGAATTAGTGATAGCGAACTTAGCCTGTCGCGCGCCAACCGCTCGGTGCGTTTATGGCAGCACGTCATCGAAAACCTCGCCGAGGGCAAGCAACCTGACCGCGAGCAACTCGAATCGGTGGGCTATCTAATACGCACTACCGCAGTTTATGGCTCTGGAAAATTCGGCGCAGCGGATCGGTTAACGATTAGTCAGCGTCCGGAATTGAGCGGCCCTTTTCAGGCCGAGATGCTGTCAGTATGGCTGACCCGGGCCTTTTCTGTAGATCTGATTGAGCATATCGCTAAAGCCCGAGGTGGCGACAAAGCCGTTGTTATAGAGCCGGGGCTGCGTCGACGATTAGGCGTTGGGAATTCGACCGGACTGGGTATGGCCCCATTTTTGATGAACCACCCGGCGTTACTAAATAACTGGATGGCCAGTCGAGAGGAAGCGATTGCCAGAGTACGCTCGCTGCAAACAGCCAATCAGGCAGCCTTGGACGAATTCAGGCGATGCTTTGAAGCTGCGATATTCAACGTTTTGCAATGGTATTCAGAGCATCCAGTCCAGATTGAAAAACTCGAAAATTTAAATACTGACTTTGGTTCGATTTCCGCTTATCTGGACAAGGAAAATCTGACCGACGACTTTCCGTGGAACCGATTGTATCTCTGGAGCGAAAACAATCTATCGCTCGAAGGGCAGGAGTTGCTGGTCTCTTTGCTGCTCGAACCTTATGGTGAACTGGTTGATGATTTAAGCGCCTGCATGGACGCCGACGAACATCTGAGTTTCTTTATCGATGGATCTATGGCGATAAAGCAAGTTAAATCAATCATTGAAAGTCAATGCGCGTGGGCGACATCGGTTGACTACGAGCAAAAAGAAAACCGGGCGCGTTTCTGGTATACCTCAGCCGAAAAACTCGAGCCCCGTGTCGGCGAAAGATTCGACGAACCCGGTGCAGAATATGAAGTGCCTTTGGGCGTCGGCTATTATATAGACCAGATGGTAGAAGCGTTGAAGTCATGGGACGATAATCAAATCATTGCCGATTTTTTAGTTGTCCACCCGGAACATCGGCATACCCTGAGGCGCGTACAGAACCTGATTGAATATCCCTACTCAGAAATTCAGGACAATTTAATTTCCGCAGAAATGCTGCCGATCGATTTATTGCGTTGTAAGTTATCTTTTTTTGGTGCGACTAAATTCGATCCTCGATCCGACCGTTGGGTACGTATCTGTATGTATCAGGATGCGCCCTTTCCTCACGAATTACTGGCTGCAGCGTCATGAGCAGAAAAATAACTCTGGCTGAAATAGAGTTTTATATACGTAAGGCCGCAAGAGCGGTAGCACTCGACTGGGGTATCTGTGAAGAAGCAGGCAAGGCGGCGCGCTGGCTGGCGGCTTTTGATTTACCGGGGCCGGAATTATTGCTGGCGCATCTAAAACGCATTGACGGTAAGAATTACAGTGATTTTATCCCCGGGTGTGATCAAGGTCCCTGGCAATCCAAAGCAGACCTCGTCTGCCCCGTGATTGGAGGCGCCGCATTAGCAGATCGTTCGGCTCAAATGCTTGAGGGCAAGGTTTTTGAACTGTCAAATGTTGCCTTTCCGCTACTGCTTGCGGCGACTGTTGGTCAGGCTGCTCGGTGTCACCGAACGGTGTTTACTACCAGCTGGGCCGGGGTGAGTCTGAGCTGTCACGAGAATGGCATTAGAATCGAAGGCAGTCGTGATGACTTGTTTCTCGACAAGGTTGACTCGGTAACCTGTCGTCAAAGTGAAGACCTGGAGCCTCGTCAACTGCCGTCGACTATGGCTTATTCAATCGATGAAACTGTCTGGAAGGAAATTGATGCACTGGCGTTTAAGACTTATGCGCCTGCCACTGAGGAGTCGAGAGCCGGGGCGGGGGCCGGGTTGACTGATAATGATTGATCTGGTCTTTGAAGCCAACTATCCTGCCCTTTAAATCGTCGAGACAGAATTTTTTAAAATATGGCAAATAGCTTTACCCCCCAAAACCCAAAATTCAAACAAAGAGTCCAGCATAGCTTCGGCCACCAACAGGCGATGGAAACGCTAGGCGCGTCGATTATTACGATTGAACCCGGAATGGTCTCTATTCGTCTTCCTTTTAGCGAAACCCTGACTCAACAACACGGCTTTATTCATGCCGGTATCATCTCTACGGTACTCGATAGCGCCTGTGGTTACGCGGCATTTTCATTGATGCCGGAAAACGCAGCAGTACTAACTATCGAATATAAAATAAATCTATTGTCCCCCGCTAAGGGTGACTGGTTTGAGGCGATTGGAATTGTTAAAAAACCTGGAAGAAATATCACTGTTGCCGATGGTGAGGTTTATGCACATAGTGGTGATGATAGAAAGCTGGTTGCCAGTATGGTTGGGACTTTGATGTCGATATACGATCGTGAAGGGGTTGAGCATTGAGGGAAATGTTATGAAAACATGGCGTTCACCAAAAATCGAAGTTCGAACCGATACCCTGGCAGGTCGCGGAGTCGTTGCCGTTGAGGATATAAAAAAGGACGAAATTGTCGCTATAAAAGCAGGGCATATCATCACGCGAGAGCAAATTAAAAAAGCGACTGCTGAGGCCGGCGATTTAGCATTACAAATCGACGATGAATTTTACATCGCGCCGACAACACCGGAGGAAGTCGAAGACATGTCTGTTTTTATTAATCATTCCTGCGATCCCAATGTTGGTTTCCGTGGTCAGGTGGTTTATGTCGCCGTGCGTAATATAAAAGCCGGTGAAGAGCTTTGCCACGATTACTCGATGGAGCGTTCGGACGATTACGAACTCGATTGCCATTGCGGTAGTCCACTGTGCCGGGGTAAGGTTACCGGAAATGACTGGCAGTTGCCTGAGCTACAGCAGCGCTATGGTGAATATTTTTCGGTTTATTTGCTGAACAGGATAAAGCAGGTCAAGCTTGACTGTTAGCCCGTTTGCCCATATATGATAGTGATTAAATAACAGGAGAGAATTATGCCCTGGTGGGGATGGATGATTTTTGGCGCGTTTTTACTGGGATCGGAGCTATTAGGTGTCGAGGCTGGATTTTATCTGGTCTTTATCGGTCTCGCGGCCGTGATGACTGGTTTTCTCGAGGTTTTTGGCTTAGAGCTCGATCCCTGGATTCAGTGGGTAATATTTTCGGTGTTAGGGCTAATGCTGATGGTTTTGTTCCGCAAAAAATTATATGAAAAATTGCGCGGGGATGGCGTCGGATACGATAGTGGTCCAGCCGGTGACTATGTGGAAATAGCCGAAACACTATCCCCGGGCGGGAAAGGTCGGCTATCTTATCGCGGTACCGACTGGACGGTCATCAACGAAGGTAGTGAAGCAGTCGAAAAAGGCAGTAACGTACGCATTAGTAGCGTAAACGGACTGACATTAATAATTAATCAGGAAGACAAAAATGATAGTTGAAAATTTCGCGTTCTGGGTCTCTATAGCGGCAGCGGTTGTGGCCGTTCTTGTTATTTTCAAGACGGCGGTGGTGGTACCGCAACAAAGTGCTTATGTGGTTGAAAGCCTGGGCAAATATAGCCGCACGTTGCACGCGGGATTCCATATATTAATCCCTTTTATCGAATCAGCAGCTTACCGGCATAGCCTGAAGGAGCTCGCTTTTGATATTCCAGAGCAGGTCTGTATTACCAATGACAACGTTCAGGTCGGCGTCGATGGCGTGCTTTATCTGCAGGTCATGGATCCGGAGCGGGCCTCTTATGGTATCACCGACTTTGCTTTTGCGATTTCGCAGCTAGCGCAAACTACCTTGCGTAGTGAAATCGGTAAAATCGCGCTGGATAGAACCTTCGAGGAACGCAGCTCGATTAATGCCAATGTCGTTTCCGAGCTCGACAAGGCCTCGGATCCCTGGGGTGTTAAGGTCTTGCGTTACGAGATCAAAAATATTAATCCGCCGCAGGACGTGCTCAGCGCGATGGAAAAACAGATGCGTGCAGAACGGGAAAAACGTGCGGTGATTTTGACCTCTGAAGGCGTGCGAGACGCCAAGATAAACGAAGCCGAGGGCGAAAAGCAGCAGGTCATCAAGCAATCCGAAGCTGCCAAGCAGAAGCAGATCAACGAAGCCGAGGGTGAGGCAGAAGCAATATTGTCCGTCGCAAAGGCAACCGCCGGTGGTCTTCACCTGGTGGCCAATGCGCTGACTAACGAAGGCGGTGATGCGGCGATGAAATTACGTATCGCCGAGGCCTATGTGCAGCAATTCGGCAATCTGGCCAAGGAAGGTAATACCCTGGTAGTCCCGGCCAATTTGAGTGATATGACTTCGATGATTGCGCTGGCTAGTAATATCCTGGGGAAGAAGGATGCACCCTGATCGAGGGGGAGAATAGATAGCGGTTTTCCGTCAAGGGGAGTGGTTTTAAATAAGGAGTATTAGTGGTAATGGAAAATATTATGACACTTTCAGGTTCGGTTGGCCTAAAAGGCAATAACATAAGGCAAGATGTAATACTGGTTCAAGAGGCTCTCAATAGGACGATTCAAGTACCATTTGGCCTGCTCGCTGTTGATGGTTTGGTGGGAGTGATTACTAATAGTTCGATAAGGCGTTTTCAGAAAGAAGTACTTGAGTTTAAAGATCCAGATAGCAGAATTGATAAAGATGGTAAAAGTTGGAGTCGGCTGAGACAGTATTTAATTGAAGCTCCAAAAACAAGCAAGGGTAATTTCAAAGTATTTCAGACTCAAAGTAACGCTTCGTCTTATCCACTCTTATCTGACAGGAAAATTGCATGGGGAGCAAAAGTTTCCAGCGCCTTTAAGCATAAGGTGATCCAGATCAGTAAAGATTTGGGAATTTCTCCCGATTATTTAATGTCCTGTATGGCTTTTGAAACGGGAGAAAGTTTTCGCTCTGATATAAAAAATGCAGCGGGTAGCGGGGCAACTGGGCTAATTCAATTTATGCCTTTGACTGCGAAAGGTTTAAATACAACTACTGAGAAGCTCGCGAAAATGTCACCTATTGTGCAGCTTGATTACGTTAAAGCTTATTTTAAGCCATATCGAAACAGGTTAAAAAAGCTTGAAGATGTGTATCTGGCGATTCTGTATCCTGCGGCTATAGGCAAACCAATTAATCAAACACTATTTAAAGAAGGCAGGAAAACCTACTCACAAAATAAAGGATTTGACAGGAATACGGATGGCAAAATAACGTTGAAGGAAATTTCATACAAAGTTAGACAAAAATACGACAAAGGCATTAGTGCGGGATTCCTGGGGTAGATATGAAACATCCATCCAGATTAATTCTTATATTATTGTTAATGGTAGCATCCTGTGCAGAAAGTAATGATTGGGCAGGTACTTATTTTTTTGAAGCCGACCTGGGTAAGAATATTGCTGAAGACTCAATCATTGTGGAGTACACATTAAGTATTAATCAAAATAAATGCGCCATTTCTATTGTTGGCTATCAAGTCTATGAAAGCCTGGTATGTGAATTTGTACTCAAGAGCGATGAACTTAAAGTTTTTTTCAAGTCATATGAAAATGGGTCAACAAAAAACAAGCATGATGTTGAGATGTATAACCGCGACGATCCGATGTTCGTTCTGAGGAATAAAAATAATATCGTCACTGAGTGGGGACAGTTAAACCCCGGCGAATCATTGGAGAATACGGGTAAGTATTTTACCAGAAGCCAGTAAACTAGAGGGAACCAGGCGGTTAAACAAGCCTACTGACAATTAGTATTTGTAAACAAAAACCGCTAGAATGCGCGCCCTTTTTAATGAAACTATCTAGTCAAGCTATTTAGGTAATCTAACATCCATGGATTTCAATACGCGTTTTGATGTCATTGTAGTCGGCGGCGGTCACGCTGGTACCGAAGCTGCGCTGGCGGCTGCGCGCATGGGTGTAAAAACTTTACTGCTGACGCACAACATCGATACGCTGGGGCAGATGAGCTGTAATCCGGCGATTGGCGGCATCGGCAAGGGTCATCTGGTGAAGGAAATCGATGCGCTCGGCGGTGAAATGGCACTCGCGGCCGATAAGGCCGGTATTCATTTCAGGATCCTGAACCGGCGCAAAGGTCCCGCCGTGCGGGCGACGCGGGCGCAGGCCGACCGGCAGCTTTACCGTATGGCGATTCGTGAGAAGCTGGAAAATCAGCCTAATCTGTCTATTTTCCAGCAGCCGGTAGTTGACCTGATCGAATCCAACGACTGTATAGAGGGCGTCATCACCCAGATGGGCTTGCGTTTCACTGCGCCGAATGTGGTGTTGACAGTGGGTACCTTCCTCGACGGTAAAATTCATATTGGCGATGCCAACTACAGTGGCGGTCGCGCGGGCGACCCGCCTGCGACTGCTCTCGCGCAACGTCTTCGTGAAAGACCGTTTCGCATCGAGCGGCTGAAAACCGGCACGCCACCGCGTATCGATAGAAACACCATCGATTTCAGTCTGCTCGAAGAACAGCCTGGTGATGATCCAAGACCGGTGTTTTCCGGCATGGGTTCGCTGAGCATGCATCCGCAGCAAATCAGCTGTTACATCACTCATACGAACGATGGTACGCATCAGTTAATCCGCGACAGTCTGCACCGCTCACCGCTGTTTAGTGGTGAAATCGAAGGTGTCGGTCCGCGTTACTGTCCATCGATTGAAGACAAGGTGGTTCGGTTTGCCGATAAGACGTCGCACCAGATATTTGTCGAACCCGAAGGTCTGGCGCTGGGAGAAGTCTATCCGAATGGAATTTCTACCAGCCTGCCGTTCGACGTGCAACAAGCCGTGGTCAACAGCATCCATGGTTTTGAGAACGCACATATCACCCGACCGGGTTATGCCATTGAGTATGATTTTTTCGATCCGCGCGACTTGCGCCCGACGCTGGAAACCCGGTTTATCGAAGGCCTTTATTTTGCAGGACAAATTAACGGCACCACCGGCTACGAGGAGGCCGGGGCACAGGGTTTGATGGCCGGTGCCAACGCCGCCGCCTCGGTTCAGGGCAAGCCAGCTTTGCAGCTTTCTCGTTCTCAGGCCTATATGGGCGTTCTGGTCGATGATCTGATTACCCGCGGTACCAACGAGCCTTACCGAATGTTTACTTCGCGCGCAGAATATCGACTGATGCTGCGTGAAGATAACGCTGATTTGCGCCTCACCGAAATTGGTCGTGAGCTCGGTCTGGTCGACGACCCGCGTTGGCGGGTATTCGAAGCCTATCGCGAAAAGCTGGCGCTATTGAATCAGCGCTTGCAGGAAACCTGGTTGCGGCCCGACACCAAAGCAGCTGAAGTGCTGGACCCGGTCTTACAAAACCCGGTAACGCGCGAATACCGATTCAGCGAAATTCTCAAGCGCCCTGAGGTCTCGATTGAAAATCTCATGCCGCTGATTGAGGAAAACGAGCTGTTTCCTGCCGTGGTACAGGAACAGGCCGAGATCAATAGTAAATACTCGGGCTATCTGTCGCGCCAACAGGACGAAATCGATAAGGCCAGCTCTCACGAGCAAACCGAGCTACCGGAAGCGCTGGATTATAACGAAGTGCGCGGTTTGTCGAATGAAGTTTGCCAGAAGTTGCAGGATCATCGTCCGGCTACAATCGGTCAGGCTGGACGGATTTCCGGTGTTACCCCGGCGGCTATTTCATTATTACTGGTGCATTTGAAGCGTCACGCACCATCTATTCTGAAATCGGCTTGAGTTTAAAGGAGCCGTTTCTCTCCGGGTTACACGATCTGGGGATTGTCCTGGAAGACCAGCAAATCGATCGGCTGCTCGATTATCTTGCGTTACTGGATAAGTGGAACAAAAGCTATAACCTGACAGCGATTACAGATCCGTCAAAGATGCTGAGTTATCATTTGCTCGACAGCTTGTCGATAGCAGCCTGGTTTAAAGATTGCCGGAACGCGCTAGATGTCGGCAGTGGTGCGGGCTTGCCGGGTTTGCCGCTTGCGATTGCTTTTCCTGACTGCCGCTGGACACTGCTCGATAGCAACGGTAAGAAAACGCGGTTTATCCAGCAGGCGCTCGCTCAGTGTGCTGTGAAAAATGCCGCAGTTGTTAAGTCGCGGGTTGAGGATTATCATGCGTCCGAGCCTCTCGATATTATCGTCAGCCGCGCGTATGCGTCTTTAAGTCACTTTACCGAATCTGTGGCGCACCTGGTGCAACCGCAAACCGTATTGATGACGATGAAAACAGGGCTGGACGAAGACGAGGCTGCGGCGCTCGATTCGATGAAATATGACAAACAGGAAACTAGCTTGCAGGTGCCGGGTATATCGGAAAATCGAAGCCTGGTAACCGTAACTCAGCGATAGTTATGAGCAAAACCATCACCATAGCGAACCAAAAAGGCGGGGTCGGTAAAACCACCACGACCGTTAACCTGGCTGCGGCACTAGCTGCAACCAAACGTCGTGTATTGCTAATCGACATGGATCCGCAGGGTAATGCAACCATGGGCAGCAGCGTCGATAAGAACGATGTTGATGTCACCATGTGCGACGTCCTGCTGGGCGATGCGGCAATTGCGGACGCGATTATAACGGTGCCTGAGGTGGGCTATGACGTGCTACCGTCGAATTCTGATTTAACCGCAGCAGAGGTGCAGTTGATGAACAAGATCGGGCGAGAAAAACAACTCGACCTGTCACTCGATAAAATCCGTCAGAACTACGATTACATACTCATCGATTGTCCACCATCTCTGAATATGTTGACGGTTAACTCGCTGGTTGCAGCCAATGGGGTGGTGATTCCGATGCAGTGCGAATACTACGCGCTGGAGGGCTTGTCGTCGTTGCTTGAAACGATTGAGCAGATTCGTGTCAGCGTAAATCCGGAGATTAAGATCGAAGGTTTGTTGCGCACCATGTACGACCCGCGCAATAATTTGTCTAATGATGTTTCGGCTGAACTGGTCGAGCACTTCGGTGATCGGGTTTATCGAACCGTCATCCCGCGAAATGTTGCCCTCGCAGAAGCGCCCAGTTTCGGGCAGCCTATCCTGCAATACAACAAAGCATCGAGGGGATCAATGGCCTACCTGGCGCTGGCAGGCGAAGTTTTACGTCGCGATGCCAAGAAAAACCATTACGTAAACTAATAGTAACTATGAAGAAAAAGCGATTAGGTAGAGGGCTGGGGTCGTTAATCGGCAACATTGAAGAAGTTACTCAGGTTAGCGAAGAGGATAGAGCAACCGGTTTGACCGAGCTTGGCGTCGACCAGATTCAGCGAGGTAAGTATCAACCACGCCAGCACTTCGACCAGCAGGCCCTGCAGGAATTAGCCGACTCGATAAAGGCGCAGGGCATCATACAGCCGTTGGTGGTTCGCCCTGAAGGTGCGCACTACGAGCTCATTGCCGGTGAGCGTCGCTGGCGTGCCGCGCAACTCGCGGCTTTGCAAACTGTGCCCGTGGTGATCCGTGATCTCGATAGCAAGTCTGCGGCAGCTATCGCGCTGATCGAAAATATCCAGCGTGAAGATCTCAATCCACTTGAAGAATCGCAGGCCCTGATGCGCCTGATTGAAGAATTTGACCTTACACATCAACAAGTTGCAGATTCTGTTGGTCGTTCACGGGCATCGGTTAGTAATCTACTGCGATTGCTTGATCTTGCCGACCCTGTCAAGGAGCAGGTGAATAAAGGCCTGCTTGATATGGGTCATGCACGTGCTTTGCTGGCTTTAATTCGGCACGATCAAATTGAAGTGGCGGCCATAGTGGTTAAGCGTGGATTGTCGGTTCGTGAGACAGAAGCGCTAGTAAAGCAGGCCTTGAACAACGCAACAAAGACGCCCGGAACCAAAGTCGTAACGAGCGATCCAGATATCAAAAGGCTGGAAACCAGCATCAGCGAAAAACTCGGTGCGGCGGTTAAAATCAAGTCTGGCAAGAAAGGTTCCGGCCAGCTCATAATCAACTTTCATAACAGCGACGAGCTCGATGGAATCCTCGAACATTTGGCCCCATAAAATTT
>JAOUJX010000378.1 GCA_029882955.1 Gammaproteobacteria bacterium | reverse complement strand
ACGAAAGTCTGAACCACCGGTCATCGAAGGTGATGATCCGGCGGCGGGTCTTGTCGATCCTGTGCCGGCTGAGATCGACGGCAGTTATAATATTCTGCTCACCGGAATCGGTGGCTCCGGCGTGGTTACCGTCGGCGCCAATCTCGGTATGGCGGCGCATATCGAAGGCAAGGCCTGTTCGGTTTTAGACCAAACCGGCCTGTCGCAGAAAAATGGCGCGGTGATGAGTCACGTGACATTGTCGAATAATCCCGATGCGATACTCGGTACGCGTATCGGCACGGGTATGAGTGACCTTGTCATCGGTTTCGACATGGTTGTCGCCGCAGCTCAGGCCTCGCTCAATACGATGAATGTAACGCGCAGCCGTGCCGTCGTGAATGATAACCTGGTGCCTCTCGCGGTTTTCGCCGAGAAGCCCGATTTAGCGCTGGATGCCACCGGTTATAGCGGTGCGATTGAAAATGCTTTAGGCAGCGATCGCGTAGACTTCTTCAATGCCACGCAATTTGTTACCCGGCTATTAGGCGATAGCATGTCGACCAATGTGTTTCTGCTTGGTTATGCTTACCAGAAAGGTTATTTGCCGTTGAAGGCGTCATCGCTGGAAACAGCAATAAGATTGAACAATGTTGCTGTTGATTTAAATCTACGGGCATTTGCCTGGGGCCGAGTAGCAGCGGCGCAACCGGAGCGATTAACCGAATTAGCCGGGCCGGTTGAAAGCAGGGTAGAGACAGAATTCGATCTCGATCAGTTTATTGCCGACCGCGAAGTCGAGCTGGAGGCCTATCAGGATAAAGCCTATGCGGAACGCTATCGAGCGACTCTGGACAGGGTTAAACAGGTTGACCCTGGTGATCGTGCTCTGAGCGAAGCGGTAGCGCGGTCGCTATACAAACTCATGGCCTACAAGGACGAATACGAAGTGGCACGGCTGTATACCGATGGCCGTTATCTTGAAAAGTTAAGCGCTCAATTCGATGGTGACTACCAGATAAAACTTCATTTTGCACCACCCTTGTTTGCATCGAAAGACCGGGTGACTGGTGTACCCCGTAAAAAGCAATACGGCCCGCTGATGTGGAAAGCCCTGAAACTAATGGCACCGCTGAAAGTTTTGCGTGGGACACCATTCGATCCCTTTGGCTACCTGCAGGAGCGAAAAGAAGAGCGGCAGTTGATCGTCGATTATGAAAATACGCTGGATCAAATCATCGACGGGCTGACAGCGGATAATTATCAGACAGCGGTTAAGTTAGCCGCTTTACCATTGAAAATAAGGGGGTACGGGCATGTTAAGTCACGCGCTATCGAAGAGGTTAAAGTTGAGGGGCAGAGCTTAGTCAGCGAATTTGAAAAAAATTAGGAGGGTACTATTGTTATTTTACATTCTCTAAATGACATCTTTACATACTCTATTTCCTTTAGTTGGAGTCCAGTTGCTGTTTGTAAACTCAAATGATTTCCGGGCGGTTAGGTAAACCTGAAAAAAACGGTATAACTCGACCTCTGAGGGAAGACGCCCACCAATCCAGTCGCAGAAGGCCAGAGCATCTTCATAAACAATATAAGATACAGGCCACTGATGTGCTTTTTTTCCTGTTAATGGGACAGCAGTGTTATTAATTAATTATTCTGTAGCCATGTAACTATTCTGCACTCCTCCTAATTAAGCAGCCGTAGTTCAGTAGACTAAGGCTTACCTCCGAAATTAAATCTCGTGTCACCAGAATCCCAAAGTCTTATCAATTGGCCAGAATCAATGCTGGCGTCATCAAACTGTTATTTGTGAATTATTTCACAAAAATATTATATCTAGACTATAGTCAATAGTGATGTAACCGAGTTACAGCCAGACATCACAAACGATGTCGGCTGTGGAGAAAAGGGCCACCCCGATCCGAAAGGACGGGGGCGCAAAGTCACCGATCTAAGGGTATATACCTAAGATAGCGGGATTACCAATACACAGCTGTGAAGTTCTGTACCGACTCCGCGTGCCCTTTATTAGTGAAATTAAATTCAAGGGTATAACGCATGAAAGCATGGTATCTGGTATTTCTATTAATAATCACCTGTTCCACAGCAAGTGCCGATGAGCTTCATCTGGTATTGAGTGGGAAAGCATTTCATTTTAATACAGATGATTCCTGGAACGAAAAAAACTGGGGTGTTGGATTTGAATATGATTTCGACCGCGAAGGAAATTGGATACCACTGATTACTGGCCTGACCTTCAAAGATAGTAACAAAAAGACATCCAGATATCTTGGTGGGGGCGTCAAACGTCGATTCGACTTAAGTGACGACCCCGACGGTATGCATCTGGATACAGGTCTGATCGCTTTCGCCATGACACGCTATGACCATAATGACAATAACCCCTTTATTGGTGTATTACCATTTGTCTCGATAGGGAATAATAGATTTTCCGCTAATATTACCTATGTTCCTGGAATGTCACCGAAAATGGTGCCCTTTCTTTATATACAGGGCATGATAAAGCTTGCCGAGTTTTAATCTGGACAGAAATTAGTTGATTCACCGTCATCTATTAAGCTGTATTGTAAATACATTAAAACAGGCCAATTTCCTATAAGCCCCCCAGTAAAAACAGGCAAAGAGGAACTAAGAGAACGCGAATTGCAAAAAATATATAAAATTCAAATTGATCTGTACCGACGCAGCGTATATTCTGCGCGCTTCTATTTAAGCGCCCGTAGCTCAGCTGGATAGAGTACCTGGCTTCGAACCAGGTGGTCGGGAGTTCGAATCTCTCCGGGCGCGCCATATTCTTGAAAAGCCTATAGAAAGAAATTTCAAGGAATACCCGCTACCCCCCAACCCTGAGTATATTTAAACTCTATGCCTGGTAAATCATATTTTTTACCGAGAAACGATATCGCACTCAAATCGAAAGCAAAGGTTTGGATTTTCTCGCCACTGACTTCAAAGTCGAGGATGTAATTCGTGTATATCCTGGTTTCTCCGAAATTATCATTCCTGATACTGACAGGACCTTCAATTTTTATATTCTCCGCCTTGCGCGCGAATCCGTCACCGCGACAATAACCCCAAAGACAGAGCTGCTTAGGTGTAAATGTTTCCCTGACTTCGGTTATTTCACTCGCTGTCACGACTTTATTTGTTGGGAGCAGGGATAAGCGGCTGTCTAAAAAATTTATTGACCCGGACTCAGTATCGAAGGTAATTTTAACCTTCAACTTTACCTGGCTTTTTCCATCGTTGTGGTAAGGAGGGGTATATAAGATGACGTTAATACCATCGGGATGAAACAGCCTAATACGAGAATTGTCTGGGTATTCGCCACTGATCCGACTAATCTGTGAGTTCCATCCTTCGATTAAAATCGGTTTCGGGGCAAAATAGCTACTATGGTATGGGAAGACACATCCAGATAACCAGAATGTTAGCAATGCAACAACCAATCTCGATAACCTTTGCATAAACCAGACTATATAAGGTTCAATTGTTTTTAGCACTAAGTATGAATCTTTATCGATTGCTCTCAGTGCCCATATCCATTCCTCCGGGCGCGCCATCTCTATATTTCAGTAGCATTCAGGAAATGTCATAAATTTCCTAATTTATTGAAATATATATAAATATCTCGTGGGTGTCATTGGGGGCAGTATCAATGCTAGTAAGTTAAGCCATAAGTCTTTCATTACAAAGCTCTTTTATAAGCCGAAAAATGAATATCGTTCTTAATGTTTTTTAAGCTTTCCTGGATATTTTTGTCATTCCGGCCTCCGAGCCGGAATCCATTGAAGCATGTTTACTGTAAGCTCTGGAGCCTCTTTGTAATGGGTACCGGATCGGAGTCCGGTATG
>JAOUJX010000259.1 GCA_029882955.1 Gammaproteobacteria bacterium | reverse complement strand
CGACCACCTTGAGCAGTTTTTTCTCCACCGCGACTACATTCTTGCCCGGTGCGATTCCGGTTCGGTTCGAAACCCGGAAGATATGTGTATCGACGGCAATCGTCGGATGACCGAAGGCGGTATTCAAAATGACATTGGCGGTTTTACGTCCGACACCGGGCAGGGCCTCGAGTGCAGCCCGGTCCTCGGGAACTGCTGAATGATGTTGTTCGATTAAAATCCGGCAAGTTGCGATGGTATTTTTCGCCTTTGAATTAAACAGACCAATGGTTTTGATATATTGTTTTAAGCCTTCTTCGCCGAGCGCCAGAATAGTTTCGGGCGTATTGGCGACGGGGTAAAGTTTTGCGGTGGCCTTGTTGACGCTGACATCGGTTGCCTGCGCCGAAAGCAGCACCGATATTAATAACTCAAAAGTTGACTGATATTTGAGCTCGGTATCGGGTTTCAGATTATTGGCACGAAAGCGGGTGAATATTTCGTGACGTTTGGTTTTGTTCATAGGTTATCGACAAGGCTGTCATCAACAGCTCTCGAGGTAACGGGTTTACGTTCGTCCATCAGGTTTTTGATGACGATGAGAATTGCCAGCCCAAAGAATGCACCGGGTGGTAAGACTGCCAGCAGAAACCCGCCATAGTCAGCATTAAGAACGATGGTTAAGACGCTGGCTGCTTCGCCAAACATGAGGTTGGCATTGGCGAACAGGGTGCCGAAACCGATGATTTCACGCAGGCCACCGAGTACCGAGAGGACGATCAGGAAACCGAAGCCCATCATAAAACCGTCCAGGGCCGAAGTGCCAACCGGGTTTTTTGAAGCAAAACCTTCTGCTCGACCGATGATCGCGCAGTTGGTGACGATTAAGGGAATGAAGATACCGAGCACCAGGTAAAGATCGTAGAAAAAGGCTTTCATCGCTAGTTCAATAATGGTGACCACGCTGGCGATAATTAATACGAATACCGGTAAGCGAACTTCGCTGCGAACAAAGCCGCGTATCAGCGATACCAGGGTATTCGATACGACCAGCGTTACCAGAGTAGCGAGACCGAGACCGACGCCATTCACCACCGTACTGGTGACGGCCAGTAGTGGGCATAAGCCGAGTAATTGCACCAGCGCAACGTTGTTGGTCCATAATCCGCTTTGAGTAATTTCGCTATTCGTCGTCATGATTTGAAGCCTTTAGTTGAAAACCACTGTTGCGTTTTGGTCATAATATAAAAGCGTTTTTTCCACCGCCTGTACAATGGCGCGGGGTGTAATGGTAGCACCGGTTAGCTGATCGAAGACACCGCCATCGCGTTTCACAGCCCACTTTGAGTGACCCGGATTATCCAGCGACTTGCCATTAAAATCCAGAATCCAGTCACTCTTGCGAACTTCGATACCATCGCCAAGCCCCGGCGTTTCCTGATGCTTGACTGCGCGCACCCCGGCCAGACTACCGTCGACATAAACACCGACCAGCAAATGTATTTTGCCGCTATATCCGTTTGGTGCAATGCTGTTGAAGATCGCCGCAACCGGTTCCCCGGACAGGCGGGCTCGATAAACCGTGCTGGGTTGCTCGCTACCCAGTAGAGTTGACGCGGGAACCTCCAGGGTATCGGCAGCCATATCGTTATCGAGTTCTTCGGCTGGTAATAGCTGGTAAAGATTACGCAGTAAGACGCGGCGTTCGTTTTCGGCGATTTTGTTGCGCGTAGTATCTTCGGTGAGTGCGACAAAACCGGTGCCGAGAACCGCGAAAATCCACAGGAATAAACCGGATAGGAGAATTTGTCGGCTATTCATCCTGGTCCTGTCCGCCGTATATGCGCGGCTGGGTGTAATAGTCAATTAAGGGTACGCACATGTTCGCCAGTAATACGGCGAAGGCGACTCCATCGGGGTAACCGCCCCAGCTGCGGATGATATAAACCAGCATGCCGATCATCAGGCCGTAATAGATGCGCCCTTTGTTAGTCGTTGCTGCCGTTACCGGATCGGTTGCGATAAAGAAAGCACCGATGATGATGCTGCCGGAAAACAGGTGAAATACCGGTGAAGCCACAGTTGCGGTATCGAGAAAATATCGGCCTGTCGCGAAAAGTAAAAGTCCACAGACTACGGCAACCGGGATATGCCAGTTAATCGTGCGCGAAATTAATAACCAGAAGCCGCCGATTAACCAGCCACCGGCGATCCATTCCCAACCGACCCCGCCAAGCGCACCGAAGACCGGGGACTGGAATATTTCACTGGCCGCGAGATTCTGTGTTAAGCCGGTTTTATATTGATCGAGTGGTGTAGCCGAACTGAAAGCATCCCAGTGCTCGATTTCGAAAAGCCCAAAGCTATAAGCAAGAGAGTCAATCAGGCTGAGTGATTGACCGCTAATGACCTGGGGCAAATACCAGGTCGTCATTTCCTTTGGGAACGAGATCAACAGGGCAACATAACCGACCATTGCCGGGTTGAATGGATTGAAGCCGAGACCGCCGTATAAATGTTTACCGGCGATCATGCAAAAGCCGATGCCGATTAGCACCAGCCACCAGGGTGAGTTCATCGGCAGGCACAGCGCGAAAAGCCAGGCAGCGACCACCGCACTGAAATCGGTGAGATGGGGTTTAATCGGCTTGTCGCGCAGCTTGAGTACGATGGCCTCAAAAATCAGGGCAAGCCCAATGGCCAGAATTATATTAACCAGCACGCCATAGCCGAAGAACCAGATGTAAGCCAGCGTCCCTGGAACCAGTCCGATGATGACGTTAATCATCAACTGCCGTAGCGATTTGCTCGGGCTGACATAGGGTGAAGAAACGATTACCGAAGTCATTTGGGTTGCTCCCGAGCCGCTCGACGCCTGGCATCGGCTTCTTCGATTTGTTGTTGTTGTTCAGGCGTCAAATTAGTCGTGTTTCTGGGTTCGGCAGCCTGCGTCTGTTTCCTGGCTTTGACGCGTTCGAGCGCCGCCTGAACCGGGTCGACTTCGACTTTTCTGTCTGGAATTTTTGGGTTTTTCTTTTGCAAGGCTTCGCGCTTTAGCCGACGACGCTCCTCGTCCTGTTGCTTCTTGAGTAACAGGCGTTGTTCACGGAACTCGAAGCGTAGCCGTGCACGATCAGATTTAAAATGCGCCTGTCTGGCGGTGCGAATTTCACTTTTTTCAGCCCGATAATATTGAACTAGCGGAATCTGGCTTGGACATACTGCAGCACAGCAACCGCATTCGATACAGTCGAATAAATGGTACTCCTCGCTGCGTTCGTGATTTTTTGCACGCGCCTGCCAATAGAGTTGTTGAGGCAGTAGTTGGGCCGGGCAAACCTCGACGCATTTGGCGCAACGCACGCATTCATCGTGATAACCCGGTGTCAGCGGTATTGTCTGTTGTTGCATCACCAGAATATTATTGCTGGCTTTGACAATGGGGACTGCGTCGCTACTGAGTGAAAACCCCATCATGGGTCCGCCCATGACCAGGTGCTGGGATTTAGCTTGATTAATTTTATAGCCGCCTGCGAGTTCGATTAAATGGCTGACAGGGGTACCGAGCCAGACTTCCCAGTTACCGGGATTCTGTATCCCGTTACCCGATAAAGTAACAATTCGGGAAATTAATGCCTGGTCATGCTCCAGTGCCCGAGTGATCGCGACACAGGTACCGACATTCTGGCAAAACAGGCCGATATCGAAGGCCAGTTTGCTGGCGGGTACTTCCTTGCCGGTCAAAATTTTAATTAATTGTTTTTCACCACCTGAAGGATAGATAGTCGGGATGGAAACGACTTCTGTTTGACTCAGCGGACTTTTCTCGATGGCGAGTTGAATCGATTTTATAGCTGCCGGTTTATTGTCTTCGATGCCGATTAAGGTGTTTTCGGGCTTGAGGATGCATTGCAGGTAAGCGATCCCGGAAACTACTTCGGCTGCGTAGTTTTGCATCAGGGTATCGTCGCAGGTGATGTAGGGCTCGCATTCGGCTCCATTGATGATCAAGGTTTTAATACCCAGATCATTACCGCGTGCCAGCTTTGCGGCAGTCGGGAACACCGCGCCGCCAAGACCCACAATACCGGCGCGCTGGATTTTGTCGATCAGTTCAGCGCCCGACAGATTTTCTATAGGGCTGGTTTTCTGCTTGATCGATTCGTCTTTACCATCGACATCAATGACGATACATAAATCGCTCTGGCCGGATGGGTGAGGTACCGGGCGTGCGCCAATTTCGCTAACGATGCCAGAACTTGATGCGTGTACCGGTGCACTGATTGCAGACGAACTATCGGCGATTAACTGGCCGCGTAGAACTCTATCGCCAACGCTAACCAAAGGTTTGTTGCTATCGCCGATATGCTGTTTTAGCGGCAGTATAAGCTGCGCGGGCAGGGTGGCCTGTTGCAGGCCCGAAATCAGAGACCCTTTCTTATGGTCTTCGGTATGTAAACCGCCATGAAATTTGTGCAGTTTAATGCTCATGCACGATCTCTTCCGATAGCGTCGGCAATGGCCATTTCCAGTCGTCGATGCTTTGCTTGATCGGCACCATATCGATACAGTCGACCGGGCAGGGCGGCAGGCATAGCTCGCAGCCGGTGCATTCATCGGCGATAACGGTATGCATATGTTTGGCAGATCCGAGGATGGCATCGACCGGGCAGGCCTGAATGCATAGCGTACAGCCGATACAGGTTGCTTCGTCAATAATGGCAACCAGCGGGATATCGTGATGCTCGCCATGTTCCTGATTGGGTTCGAGCACTTCGACATCGAGCAGGCCAGCAAGCGCAACAATCGTGGCCTGTCCACCGGGCGGGCACTGGTTAATCGGTGCTTCACCATTGGCGATTGCCTCGGCATAGGGCCGACAGCCGGGGTAGGTACACTGTCCGCATTGGGTCTGGGGTAACAGGGCATCAATTTGGTCGACAATTGGATTCCCTTCGACCTTAAATCGGATTGCGGCATAACCAAGGATTAGACCGAATAACCCAGCCATCAGGCTGATAGTGAGAATGGCGACAATCATGAGTGGCCTGTCAAACCTTAACCAGACCGGTGAGACCCATAAATGCCAGCGACATCAACCCCGCAGTTATCAGGCCGATGGCTGAGCCCTGAAATGGCTTTGGCACATCTGCGACATTCACGCGCTCGCGTAAGGCGGCGAATAATATCAGCACTAGCGAAAAGCCAAGTGCGGCACCAAAGCCATAAATTGCCGACTGTAAAAAGTTGTTTTGGTCCTGCACGTTAATTAGAGCGACACCGAGCACGGCGCAGTTGGTGGTGATCAAAGGCAGGAAAATGCCTAGCACGTTATAAAGCAACGGACTGGTTTTGTGTACCACCATCTCGGTGAAATTGACTACCGCAGCGATAGCGATGATGAAGGCGATGGTGCGTAAAAACTCTAACCCCAGCGGCGCCAGAATCCAGCTGTTGATGATATAGCTCAAAATCGCCGACAGGGTGAGCACAAAAGTCGTCGCCGCGGACATGCCAATCGCGGTTTCGATCTTGCGCGACACGCCCATAAACGGGCACAGACCGAGGAACTTTACCAGGACGATATTGTTGACAAATACAGTGCCGATAAAAAGGAGTAAATATTCTGACATGGGCGGCATTATAAGGGCTTGCCGATCTGAAAAATACTGATTTTATAAGGGGTTAATATTAAATTTGGAAATGAAGTCCGACGAAACCTGATAAGTAATTATTGTGGCTTTTGACTGGAAGCACCTCCCTGTGCCACAGTAATTTCAAACTAAATGTCATTGCGAGCTTAGCGCGGCAATCTTTCTGCTATTGATCAGTTGCTTATAGATTGCCACGTCGCTGTCGCTCCTCGCAATGACTATTTAATCAAGAGGTTCCCTGGCTCTTCCCTAGGGCTTTACTGTATTGAATCCCAAAATTTCCCAGGCTTGCATGCCATCTCGATACCATTTTATCTTTTCTGCCGGGTAGCCATATTTTAGCAGTGACTTCATGCTAGCCGGAGACTGGCCACACCACATGCCATTGCAGAACAGTACTAGTGTCTTGGCTTTAGAAAAATCGAACACACTGCCTGCATTTCCCGCTGCGATAGCTTCGTCAACGGCAAA
>JAOUJX010000151.1 GCA_029882955.1 Gammaproteobacteria bacterium | reverse complement strand
TCTTCGTCGGAGGACTGAGCTAAATAAATGACTTTGTCAGCTGTAGAGCTGGCCGCGTATGCGCTGGTATGCATTAGTGCGAACAGTAATATGGGTAAAAGGAGTAGACGGAATCCCGGTTTATAAATATTCATAGTGATTTTTAACCCCCTGATGGTTAAAGGATTTTCGCGAATAACCCGCACTCTAGAGTGCGATCATCACGAGTCCTGTTGTCTATTGATAAGGGCTGCTGGTCGCCTGCAATTTTTGAGGCATTCAGAGCGCGTGGTATGGAAACTAACATCGTTTTAATGGCATCGCTTTTGAGACGGTAAAAAATAGCCTTGGATAATCGCCTTGTGCTGACGAATTCGGCATCCCTGAGCTTCTTTAGTTCGTGTGAGAGACTGGGCTGTTTGATCTTTAATATCGACTCTATTTCGCCTACCGAAGCTTCTCCTTCGAGTAAGTGTAGCAATATCCTCAATCGATTCGGATTGGCGAGTATCTTGAGTGATCGACACAGATCTACACCGTCATCCAGTGCTTGAGTCGGTAAATGAGCATTATTAGTCGATTTGTCCATGTGTTTCTGACCTAAGCCTGCTCCGGTATTTTACTGTAATACCATGATTGTCCCGGACTACTCTGCGAGGCGACTACACTATCGGCCTGGAAAGACGATGTTGGCGGTGTTAATACCATTTCATCCCCCGGCTGCCAGCCTTCGGGTGCCGATAAATGACTGCTGTCGGAGGCCTGTAGAGCCGATAACGTTCTGATTATTTCACTAATCGAGCGACCGACATTCATTGGGTAATGAATCAGTGCGCGTAATACCCCTGTGTCATCGATAAAGAAAACCGATCTTACTGTCGCGGTACCTGCCGAATCGTTATGAATCATGCCGAAAGCCCGTGCGATAGACATGGAGATGTCTTCAATGATCGGAAAGGTGATTTCCACTCCGAAGTCATTCTTAATGCTGCGAATCCATGCGATATGGGAATAAATGCTATCGACAGACAAGCCGAGGATATTGCAATTAAGGTCGTTAAACTCTTCGATCGACTGTTGCATCGCTATAAATTCGGAGGTGCAAACCGGAGTAAAATTGGCCGGATGCGAGAATAGAATCAACCATTTTCCGAGATAATCGATTGAGCTTATTTCACCCTGGGTAGTGCGAGCCTCGAATGCCGGAATCGGCTGATCAAGTCTGAGGGTTGGTGCCGGGGAATCTGTTTGATCTGTATCCAGGGGCAAAATACATTCTCGAACTGGTTTGAATTAATAACAGTCTATTTATAATTTATAAAATTATCAACTATAAACAAATCGATATATAAAAAAGTAAAATAAAAAACTCTTATACCTTTATACAGGCGGGCTGCATCTCAAGCCAATGATATTAATGATTATCCTGTTTTGAACTGCAGAGCAAGATCAATAAAACTACTAGCATGAAAATCATTCCCGGCGACAGGGGAGACGTCTTTAATGTGGTTCGCACCGTATTCCAGTGGCCTCTCGATATAGGCGGTTTTTAATCCGCATTCTCGCGCTGCGGCCAGGTCGTTGTGATGTGCGGCGACGAGCATGACTTCCCCTGGTTCCAGGTCGAATGTTTTTGCTACACCCAGATAAGTGTCCGGGTGCGGCTTATAAGCTTTAAAAACTTCTGCGGAAAGAATGCAATCCCAGGGTAGGCCGGCGCGTTTGGCCATATCAGTGAGTAAGCTGATGTTGCCGTTCGATAGCGTGCAGATGGTATAGCGGGACTTTAGTCGGGTCAGACCTTCAACTGTGTCCGGCCAGGGGTCGAGACGATGCCAGGCCAGGTTTAATTCCACCTTCTGTTCTTCGCTCAGATGGCTAACGCCAAACGCCTGCAAAATTTCATCGAGGATAATGCGGTGCAAATCGTCGATTCTGGTCCAGCCCAGCTCGCCCGACATAACGCGTTGCATGGCCGGGGCATAGCCGGCGCGCCAGGCCAGGGCAAAGGCATCGGGGTCGACATCGAGATTAATCGCCTCGACTTCGCGTTTGATGGAGCCGTGCCAGTCGACCACGGTACCGAACACGTCGAATGCCAGAATTTTTATTTGCTTCATAGGGAGAGGCTGCCTGATTGGTCGCAATAACAGGGCGATTATAATCTCGTTTTCGAAGGAAGGTAGATTACAATAGTCTAATAATTATCTGGAGATCAAAATGAGTAGTCTTAGCAAAGAAAGCTGCGAAGCCTGTCGAGCGGGTGCACCGTTAATCAGCGATGAGGACATTAAAGCGTTGATGCCCAACATCCCCGACTGGAGCATTATTGTGGTAGATGGAATAATGCAACTGACACGCGAGTTTGGTTTTAAAAATTTTGAACAGGCAATGGCATTTTCCAATCGAGTAGGAGATATAGCCGAGGCCGAGGGACACCATCCGGCGATACTCACCGAATGGGGTAAAGTGACCGTGACCTGGTGGAGCCACAAGATTAAAGGTTTACACCGGAACGATCTGATTATGGCTGCGCGAACAGATGAGGTGTTTGGCGGTTAAAATCGGGTTGGGCTGCTTCAAGCCGCAATCATTTGTTCTTGTTAATAGTTTCGGGAGGTCATAATGCCTGGTGTTCTGCGCTCATTTTTTTTGGTCGGTGTGTTTTTTTTAAGTGCTGTATCGGCTCACGATGTCAAAGTCCCGAAGGTTATCGGGGAATTGCCCGTCGAACGTTTAACCAAAAAGATTCACCTGGTCTCTGCTCCTCTTGAAAGCCCCAGTAAGTACAACGAGGGTTTTATCGCCAATACGGGTTTTGTCGTAACTGACGCAGGTGTAGTCGTGATAGATCCGGGTAGTAGCGTTCAGATAGGCCGTAAATTACTTGAGAAAATTGATCAAACAACAGGGCTCCCGGTGGTGGCAGTTATCAATACACATGTACATGGTGACCACTGGCTGGGAAACCAGGCAATCGTCGAGAAGTTTCCGGGTGTAAAAATCTATGCCCATCATCGAATGATTGAGAGACTTAAAAACGGAGAAGGCGATACCTGGGTTGGAATCATGAAACAATTGACGGAAGGAGTAACTGACGGAACAGTAGCTATACCACCTAACCAGGGGGTCGATCATGGGGATTCAGTCAATATCGGGGGAACAAAGTTTAATATCCACTTTCAAGGTAAAGCTCATACTGATACCGATATCATGATAGAGGTTGTTGAGGACAATGCGATGTTTATGGGTGATATCGTGATGGTGGGAAGAATCTCATCACAACCACAGGATGGTGATATCAAGGGGCAGATCAAGGCAATTCAGTATGCGTTGGCTACTGAAACTGAATTTTTCATACCAGGGCACGGAAAGGCTGGAGATCGTGATGTACCTAGAAAAACATTAGCTTTTCTGGAAAAGCTGTATGAATCAGTCGCTAGATATTATGAAGAAGGTCTGGATGTCACAGAGATGAAATCAAAAGTGACTGAAGACCTGTCTGATTATAAGGGTTGGAGTGGCTTTGAAAGCCTTGGACGTGTAATAAGCTTTACTTATCTGAAAGTTGAAGAAGAGCTGTTCTAGCCGAAAAACCCGGGTCACACAGGACCCTAACGACGACTCTCAGTCTCTAACAAACGCTCAGAAAACAGATTCCAGATCAAATATTCAAATCCCAAAGGATATTCATAACTAACAGTCAAATTTAAATAGTAGAATAGTGAAACTTGATTGTTGATCGAAGACCATTATTTAGAAAATCGGTGAAGCGATGAGAAAAATAGGGCGACAAGCGCGATTTAGGCGATTTCTAAGCGATATCTTTGTTCACACTCCGTTTACCAAAATGGTGATTCTATTAGTCGTGCTGTGGCTGATGTTTTCTGCCGGTGTATATCTCTCCGAGCAAGGTATGGAAGCAACATCTATCGACTCTTATGGGAAAGCATTGTATTGGGGGGTGGCCGCCTTTTCCACGGCGGGGATCGCTGACGCACCGCTTTCAGGTGCGGCGCAAGTGATTGGTGGTCTATGGATTGTCATTGGTTCAGTTTTGTTCTTCGGAACCATCGTGGCTACCGTTACGACTTATTTTATGAGACCAATACAGCACCCGCACAGGAAGATTATCGATACGATAGAATACAACCTCGAGCAACTGGATGACCTGACGATCGACGAACTCGACTTATTAAAAGAAACAACTGACACGCTGATTGTGCATGTTGAACGCTTAAAGAAAAAACAGTCATCTGCTTCGCGACCCTCAAAGAAGCACTGATGTTCGATAGAATAAAAAAGGCTGATTCCCCGGGCATCCAGCATAACTACAGGTGGTTGGCTCTGCCTGTCTCCATTTTATGCTTCTTCACTACTTACTGGATATGGCCAGAGCCAGACTCTGATCAGGCTCTGGTGGCGGCTACTTTGGTAACCGTGATTGTGCTTTGGATATCAGAGGTCATTCCTTTGTATGTTTCTGCTCTTATCGGTTCCTTTTTACTCCTGTCGCTGGGTAATTTTTCTGCCCAGGACATATTTCACCCTTATTTTGATCCGGTAATCGTTTTATTTCTTGGTGGGTTTGTTCTCGCACAAGGGTTACAAAAATATGAAATCGATCACCGCATGGCGCATGTAATTTTAGATCGTGTGGGTGATCGACCTCTTATTTTTGTGCTTGGGCTCATGCTTGTGACCGCATTTTTATCCCTGTGGATGTCTAATACCGCCGCTGCGGCCGTCATGATTCCGATTTCCATCATTGTTCTTAGGGAAAATAATTTATTTGATGAACATTCCCGATTCGCCAAAGGTGCTGTTCTCGCTGTCGCTTATGCGGCGACAATTGGTGGTATCGGCTCTTTGGTGGGTAGCCCGCCCAACGCCATTGCGGCCAAATACCTGGGTGAAAATAATATTCCTTTAGGTTTTGTCGAATGGATGATTAAAGCGCTTCCTTTCGTGATCCTCGCTCTTTTATTTACCTGGCTGCTGTTATTTTTATTTAACAAACCCGAGATTGATAAAATTCAGTTTACTTACAAGTCCAGCAAGCTGAATCGATCACAGAAGCTGATAGCCATTATTTTTGTGATTACTGTGGCTGGGTGGCTGACCTCAAATTTTACTGGTCTTTCCTCGTCTACGGTGGCCCTCATACCGCTGATTTGTTTGTTTTCGCTGGGTTTGCTGGATGAAACTGATCTGGCTAAAATTTCCTGGTCCACACTGTTGTTATTTGGCGGAGGGCTAAGTCTGGGGGCAGCCGTCAATCAGGTCGGTATTGACCTCTGGCTAGCCAATTTACTGCAAGCCGGGGTTGCTGGCATTCCTTTGTTTTTGACTTTATTAATGCTGGTTTTTTTTGGCATTCTAGTGACTATGGTGGCCAGTAATACTGCCTCAGCCGCGATACTGATTCCATTGTTGATACCTCTTTCCAGCAGCCTGGGGATCGACATGAAGTCCATAGCCTTGCTCATCGCCATCGGTGTATCGCTGGACTTCATGATGCCGGTGGGGACGCCACCCAGCGCTATTGCTTATTCCACGGGAGTCGTCAATGTCCGCGATATGATCAAGAATGGATTTATGGTCAATATCGGCTGCGGATTAATTTTGGTGGTTTTGTATTATTTCTTTTATCTATAGCTGCTTCCAGTCGCTGGCATCAGAATTTGCGATGCTGATGGCAGGCGAGGCAGCTGCCCGACAATCTGCCCAGTGTCATGTTGAGAGCCAGTTTTGATAAGTTTGGTGGCCTGCTCCTAATGCATTCAGTAAAACACCGGGTAGATATTTGAATATTGACCTAAATCACTGTTATACAAAATTAATATGAAGAAACTTGTGGACATAGAGAAACTGATTGAAGAAGTAATCTCATCAAATGATGACTATATCGCTAATCATCTTTTTGATGCGCTCCTGGATAGCTGGGTCTATTTCTATTTTCATGAAACTAACGCTATGGTTATATCCATCTAAATAAAGCAAAAGTAGCAGAGGTAATTGGGGCTGCATAACACCATATGGGCCTTCGACTGCAAATACCCGTTAGCAAAGAAATTAAGAATCCATGGTGTAGTTTAATTGCGCCTAAGAGCTACTAATAGACCAGTTATAATGTATCATCAGCCTCGATTTAAATATCTTGGATACCATGCGCAAGTCGATCGCGTCATTACTCATATTTCACATACTGCTAATTGGTTTGATTAGCAGTGTGCATAGTGCTGACTATTCTAAAGGGCATCTCGATGGTATCCATCTTCACTTTGATGACCCTGGTCACAGTCATGAAGGACTGGATTCGGAAGGTGAAAGCGGTTCCCACTCCCATGTTTCATATTTTATGCCTGTATCTAGTGAAAGTTTCTCGACAAACTGGACCCAGTCACGTTGGGAAACAGATGCCCCCTCTTTTCTGATTAGCCAGGCCTACTCTCCTCCGGTTCCTCCCCCAACTTTATCGTTTGATTCTTAACCGCTAGAAAGCCTGGTTTTCCGTTTGCCGGGAGGTATTTTTATTAAAACGTATGAGGTACATACAATGTTTCAGAACATTGATTCATGCCTGCTTAAGGGAAGGCTGTGGATTGCATTTATTCTATTTTTCTTTACCGGGCTCGCTTTTGCCCATGGAGTAACCCAGGGTGACCAGGGATACATCCAGGAAATATCGGGAATCAATGTTATTCCTTTCATCTATTTGGGGGCTAAGCATATGGTCACGGGATATGACCACCTGCTGTTTCTGGTGGGTATTATCTTCTTCCTGTATCGCCTTTCCCATATTGGCATCTACGTCACTTTATTTGCCGTAGGTCATTCAAGCACATTGTTGATAGGTGTGTTTTTTGATATTCCAGCTAATGCCTATTTGATTGACGCCATTATTGGCCTCTCAGTTGTCTACAAGGCGCTCGACAATATGGGAGCTTATCAACGCTGGTTTGGCTATCAACCTAACCCTAAGGCGGCCACTTTTATTTTTGGTTTATTTCACGGCTTTGGCCTGGCAACCAAGATACAGGAGTTTGAAATCTCAGGTGATGGCCTACTCGTTAATCTCATCGCTTTCAATGTAGGTGTAGAGGTTGGACAGTTGTTAGCCCTTACAGGGATACTTATCGCAGTGAGCTACTGGCGAAGAAGTCGATCATTTTTGCGTTATGCCTATAGTGCCAACACCGTATTGATGTCTACCGGATTCATATTGATTGGTTTACAACTGACCGGATACTTCGTCGCTTAAATTTTCAGGAGTTTCATTATGTACAACACAAATATCCCAACTGAGGTTGAATTACCCAGTAGCAAGCAGCTTTTCGTGTCAACCATACTGGCGGGACTAGTAGCTGCGGTACTGCTGATTACAGTTATTCTGCCATCCGAGTATGGTATAGACCCTACTGGTATAGGCCTAAAGCTGGGCCTAAAGCAAATGGGTGAAATCAAAATGCAACTGGCCGAGGAAGCTGCCCAGGAGGAGACCCAACAGGGAAAACCCGAAATCAGTACTCCGGTAGTCGGTGAGTCACCCCGCCCATTGGCAGAAATAGGCACTGAGGTAGCAGTTGCGGAAGTCGCTCCAACGGTAAAAGAAGAGCCGCTTGTAAACTCAGAGTCACTTTCTGTTACCCTGGAACCTGGAGCTGCAGCAGAAATTAAAGCAGCCATGAAAAAGCAACAGGTAATTACCTATCGCTGGGAAGTGAATACTGGCCATGTTAACTATGACACGCATGGTGATAACGAAAGTATCAAGTATCACAACTACAACAAAGGCAAAGCCAGGACGTCACACGAAAGTCAAATTGTGGCTGCATTCGATGGTAGTCACGGGTGGTTCTGGCGTAATCGTTCAAATGAGGTGGTTACAGTTACGATTACTATCTCAGGCGACTACGACAACCTGAAGCAGGTTCTTTAAATTAATATACCCCTTCTGGTTTCTTCCAGAGGGAATTATGAAAAACATGGGTCAGAGAACAATTGATTCTAATATAAGAGAATATTGTTCTCTGCCCCGGCTTTTTCTACAGCTTCGTTGCCCTTTTGTTTTTTCGGCAAGTTAGGTAGAACCTCGATGCTGCACGCGAATAGTCAGCGACCTGAATATCATGTTGGAAATCGTTGCTCATCACATTCTATCGGTGGATTTACTTCAACCCGGTTTCTTCCTGCTCTTTTCGCTTTATACAGTGCTTCATCCGCACATCGAATAAGAGTGGATACTGTATCATTAGCCTCAAAGCTAGCGACGCCACATGAGATTGTGAGTTTAATCGCTTTCTCACTAAATTCGTTACTTTCCATGTTCTGTCGAATTTTTTCTGCCAGTACTGGTCCATCTAGTGATTCATTATTTGATACTATAAGTGCAAACTCCTCGCCTCCATATCTGCAGAAAATATCTGATTTACGTATTAACTGGGTAACCATTTTAGAAAAGTCCACCAGTACCTGGTCGCCTATATCGTGCCCATAAGTGTCGTTAATTTTCTTGAAGTGATCGATATCCAATAATATCAAGTAGAAAGGTTGATTGTTACGCTGAGCGATGGTGGTATACATACTGATATACTCGTCAAACTTTCTCCGATTGTATATTCCGGTTAAAGCGTCAGTGTATGAAATTTCCTCCCAGGAGGCCGATCGTTTGATCTCTTCATCAACTTTCTTCTCAATAAGATTCTTATCCCTGTTGATCAGAAAAAAACGATAGCCTAGCGCAAATGTCATAACAAACATTTCTATGATGCTGCCCAACATGACCTGACTGTGATATACACCAGTATTCATCACTTCCAACGATGTAAGAACGTACAGAGTAACAACGGTTAAGTGGATTCCCCATGCTACCGTATAAAAAGCGCTAAAAGGGTCAACAAGTGCACGCTTCGATGAAAACCATAGCGGTACAATTGCCACGAAAAGTAGAATAGTGACCATCAATTCATAAGAATACCGCCAACCCAGAAATGACAGAAATATGTTGACAAAGTTAATCCATATACAACCCACGATAAACTGGTAGG
>JAOUJX010000051.1 GCA_029882955.1 Gammaproteobacteria bacterium | reverse complement strand
GGAATCCATTGAAGCATGTTTACTGTAAGCTCTGGAGCCTCTTTGTAATGGGTACCGGATCGGAGTCCGGTACGACGGGCGGCCATTTTAGTGCTTAAGTAAGTGCCATTGGGGTAGTGAGGTTTCCCCGATATTGTCCCCCGATATACCCCCCGATATCCAGTCATAATTCAGAAACGGTGAAACTCCTACCCTGATTTCTATCCATCGCCAGTCTTTTGCAAAAGTAAATAAGGCAGATTATGTTTAAACTCGAAATACAGTTGAACTCGATCGCAAGGCACTTATAAATAGACCGCGAGGCCATTTTATGCCATACCCATTCCATATGTGGTATTATTTTTTCCTTCCCGCTAGTTTTCGGGTTGTGGGCATAAATAAATATAAATAAATAATCGACATAAAAGTCGAGGAGGCTACAGTGAGGAAACTAAGAAGTATCCTGTTAACAGTTACGACCCTGGTCGCGTTTGGCATGGGGCCATCCCAGGCTGCAACGCCTAGTAATACCTTTATCATTGCTAAAGACATTGCCGATATCATCACCATGGATCCGGCTGAAGTGTTCGAACTCACTACCGGTGAGATCATAGCCAATATCTACGATCGAATCATGATGTTTGAACCAGAAGACCTGCAGACTCTGGTCGGTGGTGTGGCCGAGAGCTGGGATATCAGTAATGGCGGCAAAACTATCACGTTTAAAATTCGCCCAGGTTTGAAGTTTCACTCTGGCAACCCAGTGCGAGCCGAAGATGTAGCCTGGTCATTGCAGCGTGTGGTCAAGCTGAATAAAACCCCGGCTTTTATCATCACCCAGTTCGGCTGGACCCCGGAGAACGTCGATGGTCTGGTCAAGGCCACTGATAACAGCCATGTACAGATTACCATTACCGAAGAGTTTTCTCCCGGCCTGGTGCTCAATGCCATGTCCTCTGGTGTTGCCTCTGTGGTCGATAAGAAGTTGGTAATGAGTCATGAAAAGGACGGCGATCTAGGCTATGACTGGCTCAAGTCGAAAAGCGCCGGATCAGGGGCATTCAGCCTTAAAACCTGGAAAGCGAATGAGATCGTTACGCTTGAAGCTAATTCAAGTTATCGCCATGGCGCTCCAGGCATGAAACGGGTTATCCTGCGTCACGTTTCTGAACCCTCATCTCAACGCCTGTTATTGGAAAAAGCTGACGTTGATATGGCACGAAACCTGACCCCCGATCAGGTCAAAGGTGTGAAAGGTAATTCTAATATCGCTATCGACGGGCATCCTAAGGGCACCGTGGTTTACATGGCAGCCAATGCCGGTCACCCAATACTGGGTAAAACCGAAGTTGTACAGGCAATACGCAACCTGGTTGACTACGACAGTATGGCTAACTCCTTTCTGGCAGGACAATTTGTTGTACACCAGGCCTTCTGGCCGGGCGGTTTATGGGCAGCCCTGGAAACCACTCCGTATAAACAGGATGTGACTAAAGCTAAGTCTCTATTGGCACAGGCGGGTCATGCTGATGGCTTTGAACTCACCATTCATACTCTGACGAATTCTCCATTTCCGGAAATTGCCCAGGCTGTGCAGGCCGATCTGGCAAAGGGTGGAATCAAAGCTAATATTGTAACCCTGGAAGGCAAGACTCTGTGGCCTAAATATCGTGCCCGCGAGCATGACATTATCCTCGCCCGTTGGTCACCCGATTACGTCGATCCGCATTCCAACGCGGATGCTTTCGCACATAATCCGGATAATCGCCTGGAAGCAAAACTCACGGGTGTTTTGGCCTGGCGAAATGCCTGGGCGGATGATGCCAGTAATGCGCTTGCAGTGAAGGCTCGTAATGAACTCGATCTCGCCAAGCGTGAGCAGCAGTATCTGGAACTACAGGCGATGCTGCAAAAGAAAGGGCCTTTTGTCATTATGTTTCAGCAGAATGAGCAGGTAGCACGACGCAATAACCTGCAGGGGTTTGTTTCAGGTTCGAACTTCGACCTCGTTTTTTACCGTAACGTAAATAAGAAGTAGCCGAACCCGCTGGATGGATCAAACCTCAGCTAACGGCCAGAGGGAGGCAGGGTCAGGTCTGACCCTGCCTTCAAATCTGGTCAAGGTTACTGGTGTTCTTGCCAGTTTAATCATGACCTTTATTGGTTTAACCGCAATCACTTTCGTGATCGGCCGCTTAATGCCTGCCGATCCGGTTCTGGCAATCGTCGGAGACCGCGCCTCGCAGGAAGTATATGAGCAGGTTTACCTACAACTCGGTCTGGATAAACCCATCTATGAGCAATACTTTCGTTATATCGGTCAGTTGCTACAGGGGGACCTCGGGACCTCTATTATGACTGCACAGCCAGTCGCTGATGATATTAAGCGTTTTTTCCCAGCGACCCTGGAACTGGCCACCATCGCTACTTTGCTCGGAGTTTTTGTTGGCATTCCGATGGGTGTTGTGGCAGCGGTGCATCAAGGTCGATGGCCTGACCACATCGTGCGTGTGATTAGCCTGATTGGCTATTCGGCACCGATTTTCTGGCTTGGCATGGTGGCCTTGCTCATTTTTTATGCCAATCTGGACTGGGTTGCCGGACCAGGTCGACTGGATGTTTATTTCGATGGGATTATTGAGCCGATGACAGGCGTTTTGTTAATCGATGCTGCCATGGCCGGCGACTGGGAAATTTTTCAAAATGCACTCTCCCACCTTATTTTGCCAGCCTCGATCCTTGGCACATTCGCACTGGCTTACATCGCCCGTATGACACGTAGCTTCATGCTCGACCAGCTTAGCCAGGAATATATTCTCACCGCGCGAGTCAAGGGAATGCCCGAAAGCAACGTGATCTGGGGGCATGCGTTTCGCAATGTTCTGGTACAGCTGATCACCATAATCGGACTAACCTATGCGTCCCTGCTGGAAGGCTCGGTACTCACCGAAACGGTTTTTTCCTGGCCAGGAATTGGTCAGTACATTACTAATTCACTATTTAACAACGACATGAATGCGGTATTGGGTGGCACCATTGTTGTCGGCGTATGTTTTGTCGGTATTAATATGTTATCCGACTTGCTGTACCGCCTGGTCGATCCAAGGGTGCGTGGATGACTGAAATAACACTACGCAGCTGGTTACTGGCCGAGATCCCAGGATCAAGACTACAGGCGCGATGTCAGTGGGCTTTCATTAACTGGCTCGCCTTCAAGCGTAATCCAGTTGCCCTGATCGGCTTATTGATTATCCTTGGGCTGGTAGCTGTCGCCGCCCTGGCACCCTGGATAACAACTTCCAACGGACTCGAACTACACCTCTCCGAACGCTTACAACCCCCCAGTAGCGAACACTGGTTTGGCACCGACGAGCTTGGCCGCGATATTTACGACCGCATTATCTGGGGGTCTCGTATTACCCTTTATATTGTTGCCCTGGTATCAATTATCGTTGTGCCGATCGGGCTTGTGATTGGAATCGTCGCTGGTTACATGGGTGGTTGGGTGGATACTTGTTTAATGCGCCTGACGGATATTTTTCTCGCTTTCCCGCGTTTAATTCTGGCTATGGCGCTGGTAGCAACGCTAGGGCGCGGGCTGGAAAATGCAGTGTTGGCGATTGCCCTGACTACTTGGTCACCGTTCGCGCGTATCGCCCGTGCCGAGGCACTAACCATTCGTAACAGCGAATTTATTCTCGCCGCCCGGGTACAGGGTGTGAGCACGATTGGAATACTTTTCCGCCATGTCACTCCGTTGTGCATGTCTTCGGTCACAGTACGACTCACTCTGGATATGGCAGGCATTATACTAACTGCGGCCGGACTCGGTTTTCTCGGACTCGGGGCACAACCACCAACACCCGAATGGGGCGCAATGATTTCTCTCGGTCGACAATACCTGATCGACCAGTGGTGGGTACCTACCGTACCTGGGATTGCTATCCTGGTGGTGAGCCTGGGGTTTAATCTGCTTGGCGATGGCCTGCGCGATGTATTCGACCCCAAGAGTGGTTCTTAGGCGATGGTGCAAACCCTGGAAACACCACTACTAAGCGTTGAGGACCTGCATGTCACCTATGACACACCTACCGGACTGGTGCGTGCGGTGAGTGGTGTGAGCTTCGAACTGGGGCGGGAAAAGCTGGGCATAGTCGGTGAATCTGGGTCTGGAAAATCACAGACCGGACGTGCGATTCTCGGTTTGACAGCTGCTGGCGGCGAGGTTCGCGCTCGCCGTATGGAGTTCGAAGGTACAGATCTGCTAACGGCTGATCAGCCCACCATGCGTCGCGTCAGAGGCGCGGGCATTTCGATGATCATGCAGGATCCGAAGTATTCTCTGAATCCTGTTATGACCGTTGGGGCCCAGATTGAAGAAGCCTTTTTGATTCATAGTAAATCCTCAAAGCGGGTGGCGCATGAGCGCACCCTCGAAATGCTCAGGGCAGTAAAAATCCGTGAGCCGCAGCGAGTATACAAAGCCTATCCTCACGAAGTCTCTGGAGGCATGGGCCAGCGAATTATGATTGCTATGATGATGATTCCCGAACCAAACATAATCATCGCTGACGAACCTACTTCGGCGCTGGATGTCACCGTTCAATTGCAGGTACTAGCAGTGCTGGATGACATGATCGCCGAGCGTCGCATGGGGCTTATTTTCATCAGTCATGACCTTAACCTGATCGCCTCGTTTTGTGACCGTATTCTGATCATGTACGGTGGTAAAATTATGGAGCAGTGTACCGCCGATAATCTCCACCAGGCTCAGCATCCCTACACCCGGGGCTTGCTCAATTGTTTACCCCGGCTCGACGGGGGACAAAGTGAATTGTCTGTATTAAAACGCGACCCGGCCTGGCTGGAAACAACCGGAATGGCAGAATGATTGATATCCGTGGTCTTAATGCGGTTTTCGGCCACGGCAAGCATGCCTTTCATGCGGTACGTGATGTCTCACTCACTGTTGATCGAGGGCAATCGGTCGGCCTTGTGGGCGAGTCCGGATCGGGTAAAACCACCGTACTGAGGGCCCTGGCAGGATTACTCGATCGGGTCGCACGGGTTGACGGGGAGATGATAGTTGCCGGAGAAACCCTGTTGCAGCATCGCTCCCGCGAGTTCCGCCGACGCGTACAAATGGTTTTTCAGGATCCTTTTGGTTCTCTGCATCCACGTCACACAGTCGATACAATATTAAGCGAACCCGCCCGGGTTCATCGCCTCGACCGAATCGAGCAACGCGTGGTAAATGCGCTGGAGGAAGTCGGACTCGATGCCTCGTTTCGATTTCGCTATCCACACCAGATATCTGGCGGGCAGCGCCAACGAGTCTCTGTCGCTCGGGCCCTGATTACCGATCCAGAAATTATCCTTCTGGATGAACCCACTTCGGCACTGGATGTTTCGGTGCAGGCTGAAGTACTCAACCTGTTAATGCGTTTGAGACATGAACATGGCTTAACTTATGTCCTGGTTAGCCACAACCTGTCAGTGATCGCACACATGTGCGAGACCCTGTCGGTGATGCAAAACGGATCGATAGTGGAAACCATGAATGTGCAGCAATTGCGTGACCACAACCCGACCATGCCTTATACCAAACAATTGATGACCGCTAGCCTTGGTTACGATCGCGCAGCGATCGACGCATTTGAAGAATTTGGTTAAAGCTAAACAATACCCGGCTTAATGTAACGAGATACCAGGAGTAAATCGCATGGCAAGAATTGCGCTAGGCGGCATTCAGCATGAGACTAATGTCTTCGCACCCTATAAGGCCGAGTACCCTGTTTTTGTCCAGCGCGACGAGTGGCCGCCCTTGAGCCGTGGTACGCAAATGCTGGACAACGTGCGTGGTGTTAATTTGCCAGTCACCGGAGCGCTAGAGCGGCTTCAAGCGTTGGGTCACGAAATTGTGCCGCTGCTATGGTGTTCGGCAACGCCCTCAGCCCATGTCAGTGAAGAGGCTTTCGAGCGCATATCGGCCATGATGCTGGAGACACTTCGTGATTCGCCACCGGTTGATGGTGTTCTGCTCGATCTTCACGGTGCCATGGTTTGCGCCCATGTAGCCGATGGCGATGGTGAGTTACTACGACGTATACGCCAGGCTGTGGGTGACGCCACGCCGGTAGTGGCCTGTCTAGATCTTCATGCAAACATCAGTGATGAGATGGTGGCACAGGCGAGCGTCCTCGAAGTTTATCGTACCTATCCCCACGTCGATATGGCCGATACTGGAGCCCGAGCCGCGGATCATCTCGATCTGCTCTTAAAGCATAACCTGGCTCGCTACCCCTCCTGCGCGATTCGACGCACTGATTTCCTCATTCCACCCGTGTGGGGATGCACCCTGGTAGATCCGGCCAAATCAGTTTACGCGCGGTTGAGCGAACTAATCCAGAAAAAGGTTAGTGGGATGTCTTTGTCCTGTGGGTTTCCGCTTTCCGATGTGTCCGAGGCTGGCCCGGCGCTTGTGGCCTACGGATTCGATGAAGTCTCAGTTAACGCTGCCGCGGATAGCCTGCTGGCTGAGATAGAGGGTCGCGAAAGCGAATTTTGTGGCCGCCTGTACAACGCGGAAGAGGCCGTTAAAGAAGCCATTCGACTGTCAGCCAACGCAAACGGTCCGGTAATCCTCGCCGACTCCCAGGACAATCCCGGTGGGGGCGGCCCAGGTGATACCACGGAAATTCTACAAACCCTTGTATCGCACGAAGCGCAGGGTGCGGTAGCGGGGGTTATCAGTGACCCGGCCGCGGCACAGTCTGCTCACGCGGCAGGTATCAATGCGATAGTTAATATCAGTCTGGGTGGGAAATCCGGGTTCCCCGGCAGCTTGCCGTATATCGCTGAATATAGGGTGCTGGGTTTATCCGACGGTTGTTTTCGCGCCAATGGTCCAATGCTCGCTGGTGCCGAAATAGACCTCGGTCCTACGGCATTACTGGAAGTCAGTGGGGTCCGGGTGATTGTTGGCTCGAAGCCAGTCCAGACCATGGATCAGTCCATGTTTAGTCATCTGGGTGTTGATCCATCGAAGCAAAAAATCATTGCGATTAAAAGTAGTATACATTTCCGTAACGATTTCGAGAAAATATTACAGACGGTTCTGCCAGTAACTGCGCCGGGACCGGTAATCGTTGATTTGGCCACGGTACCATTCCAGGACGCACGCTTAAAACGACTCGCCTGTAAAAACTAATTTATGAGCCATGCGAAAATAACAGGTTGCGACAGATACGCAACGGTATTCCATAATTCAACGGCAACTCTAAACTTCTGCCTTTTGGTTAGAGAAAGGCAGCAGCTGTCCGAGCTGCATTTCGTTATGTAAGAAATAGTGATTAAATCAGCATGGAGAAGTTAAGGTGAAAATATTATGTGTTAAATTGCATTTAAAACTGATCCAGGATTAGCATCGATGTCTACTGACCTGACATTAGATTGGAATCTTTTGAATATCCGGTTTTGGCTGACTCCGGAAGTTGTTAGATTAAAAATGAAGGTCGGCTTAATCTAAATCCTAAGGAGCGTCCTGATGTTTGAATCTCTAAGTGAAATTTCAACCACTCGCGAACAATTTGAAAAATTCAAACGAGGAGAGCTTGCGGAAGATTGGTTCAAGCGATACCCCGAACTTTTTGATGATGACGATATTCGTGTGGCTCGAACTCAAGCAAAAATGGGGCTACATTACTATGAATGGTTATCGGCTCTCACTATTTATCAAAGTACAGAATACCTTAGTTTGATTGAGAGTTATGAATTTAAGGTTCAGAAACGTAAACAAAAAATCATCAAAGACCTCCTCCCAGAGAAGGTGTTGGAAGCTATTCTGATGCCGTATGACGATAGTCGTAAAGCCCAGTGCCCTGATCTTCTTTGTTTCAAGCCGGATTATTCAGATTGGTTTTTTTGTGAGGTGAAAGGACCTACTGATAAATTGAGAGATGTACAAGAAGATTACTTTGCTCATTTGTCCGAAGCTTCGGGAAAGCCCATTAAAGTGGTTAACCTTCGGTGGCTATCCTGAACATTTGTATGTGGTGTACGTCGTCAAACCAGATTGGACAGGCAGCGCTCTGATTTAAGAGAACTAAGCAAAGAGGGGCCGGAGGTACATGAGAATAATTCCCATTACCATGTTGAACAACATGACTGGGTATGTCCGGCAGATACATCCCTGGTTTTCCTGGCATTGGAAACTCCTTTTCCTATATATAGTGCCCGCCATAAAATCACCCGTTTAACTAAGCTTCCATAGGGTAGCTACAAACACCCCCATAATAATTATGTCGCCTAGCAAAATTGATCTAGTCGCTATAGTCAATACCGATTCCTCGTAAGTTAATTTAAACTAAAAGCAGATCTGATTTGTAACTCAATACGATTCGGAGTTAGTGATTCAGGGTCACTAATTATTTTCATTAAAGAATATTGAATGTTGTCCCGGATTTTAAATTTGCCACTTATATAGATTAATCACTAGGAAATATGAAATGAAAACTCTAAAGAATAAACAATTTGGTTTCTTTGACCCTATAACCGGGCTGACACTTTTTTTGATTTTCGGTTTAACAACTGTCGCCGTTAATCCAGCCAAACCACATGAATCGAACCAGACGACGGCCTGTGTGGAAAAAAGCATATGTGATATGCAGGAAAAATCATAATATAGTTAAATTCAGACTGAAATAGTATGCGGTTGTAGCTCAATTAACCTCCAGTCTTTCCACTTTAGTTAACAGACGGCATAAAACAGCCATAAGGAGCTGTTCATTAAGTATCGACAATAAAGTTTTTCAAAACATGAACTTAGTTGTAAATGCTTAACTATGCAAAATCTATGATTTAAACAATAAGAGGCCAAATTTATTTGACCTCTTATGTGTAATCAGGAGTATTTCAGACAGCTTATCATTACTATCCGCGATGATGTTCGCAGGTGGCCGCCGGATTAAATGGGTTCAGAATCCCCGTTGGATTTTCCCGGAAAAGCCACACATGTTGATCGTAATGCGGCTTGAACCCATGTGCTTCGTCACCTTCGGTTGCAGGATCGTCAACCATCATGTCCCAGCTCCGACCCCTGAACTTTGGAATATCCGTATTACCGGCGGCCTGCCAGGCCTCAATCCACACCAGATTTTCTATTCCCATAAGCACCAGCGATCCATCTGCTTGTGGTTCGTACAACAATATAGCGGGCCTTGTAAAATCAGTGTGGGTACTGTTCCCGTTGACACGCGGTTCGGCCGCAGTGATCTGCAATAGATTCGGATTGATGTAGTGAATGCCCATTCCTCCCCACTCGGCAGGTAACCCTTCAGCTGCCGCTGAAACACAATGACCACTTGGATCAGGGATAAAGCCTTCGGCAAGAGCGACATTCACATCTTTATATTTTTCTGTAGCGGCACGAATCTCATCCAGATCTTCACTGTGAGCTATGGCTGATTCAGCGGTAAACAAAGCGACTATCAACAAACAGAATATTTTTATAATATTGTTTTGCATATTTTCCTCCTCAGGTGACTATGTTGTCTGAAGCCTTTCTTATATCCCGGATGCCTCAGAGATATACTATACAATTATTTATGTGAAAATATAAAGAACATTAGTTTTCACGGTCAATTTCGTCCACTGGTCGACTCCGGAAGTTAACAGCCTGGGCTTAAAGGTCGGATTTCTCGTTAGCAGTCATTAATCGTCTTAGGGGAAACTAGTACTTTCGGTCAGGAGCTGCCATCCAGTTATTACTACAACCTGGTTAACAGCGCTCCACTGGCATTTTGACTTCCAATTTAATCGGACGTTTGACATCATGACAGGATGAAAGGATTTCTCGTATTCCTCTATCCCGTACAATGCAGGTTTGAAGATAGTGGTCTTGGCGAGGGGATATCTGAATGAAAATGCTAAAATGGATCATCATTGTCTACCTGTTAACCGCAACTACTACCGTTTTTGCAGATGAAACTGACATATTAATCAGTCGCGCTAATCGCTATTTCGGCCCCTTGCCGGATACCATGCCGGGGTCGGAGGGTGACATCCCGGAACGTATTGCGCTGGGTAAAAAGCTCTATTTTGAAAAACGCCTGTCTATCAATGATACCCAGTCCTGCGCAACCTGCCACCGTCTCGAAAATGGTTTCGCCGGTGTCGATAATCTGCCTACATCCCCCGGTGCAAGAGGCGAGCAGGGTACACGCAACAGCCCCACGGTATTGAATTCTGGTTGGCAGGATAGCCAGTTTTGGGATGGCCGTGCCGAAGACCTGGTCGAGCAGGCCAAAGAACCAATTCTTAATCCGATCGAAATGGGCATGCCCGATGAACAAACGGTAGAAAAGAAAATATGGGGTATCGTTGAGTACCGAAAAGAATTTGCCCAGGCATTTCCAGGCGACGAGCCGGTAATAACCTACCAGAATATTGCCGAAGCTATAGCGGCCTTTGAACGCACCTTGATAACACCAGGCCGTTTCGATGATTTTATGAAAGGCGATTCCGGAGCACTAACGGAGGAAGAGCAACGAGGTCTTGAAACCTTCCTCAAGGTTGACTGCCAATCATGCCACGATGGAATACTGATCGGTGGTGAGACATATGAACCGCTCGGCAAGGAGCATCCCTACGACAACCAGGATGATCAGGGTATGTACATGCTCACAAAGGATGAGAATGACCGCATGTTTTTCAAGGTAGCGCCGCTTCGTAATGTAGCTTTAACGGCACCGTATTTTCATGACGGAAAAATAAAAACACTCGAGGAAGCTGTACGCAAGATGGGAAAATTACAACTGGATAAAGACCTCACAGATCAACAGGTGAGTGACATCACAGGTTTTCTGAAAACTTTGACGGACAAAAACAGGGAGTCGCATAATAAATAAAGGCCAGGTAACTAATGCTATCCCCATAGCACTCATTGAATACAATGAGTAAATAGGCAAGGAACTGCCAACTACTGCCATTAGTGCTCAGCCATAATTACTGATATATTGTTAGTCGAGCTAGGGAGAGTTTTTATGCGAGAATTTATTCAAATAGCATGCAATCTAGTAGTGAGTCTCGCAATTTTGGGAACCTCATTCCCTACTTTAGCTACCAGCAATAATACAACTTCTATAAAAGCATACTCTAGTGTTATGAAATGTTCGATAGGTACCGAACTATTGAACAAAATAATTTTCATCAGGACAGAAGTGATTAAAGCTGGAGGTGATTCTTACGCCCTTGATTTGATAACGGAAGCAGAAGACGCAGCTTCCCCACCGGAGTGCGATAAGATTAGAGCGAAAATTTTATTAGAAAAAGCAGCTTATATAGCAGGCGTAGAATCTCTGGTAGCTGACATGGAGTGGCCGGATGTCCAGGATTCCTCTGAACAACCATCGGATTCATTGGCGGATCAACTTTCAAGACCACCTTCGGGACAACGTTTGAAATCTTTTTCGGATCAACCTTCGAAATCATCATCGATAAAACTGGATCCTTTTTTTCCTGGGTGTAAGTTCCCTGATTTAGGCGGGGGGGGGAGGTGGCGCTGCCGGAGACCCTATTTCTATGGTAATTTCTACAGCAGTTGCAGTCGCATTTACTTTAACAACGACTGCCGCATACCTTTTAGCAAATATATCTGGAACTTCTGGTTGTGAAGATCAGCTTGCATATCTCAGGATGCAACAATATCGATTTGTCGCTGTGGCCCAGGACAATCTCGCCATGGATATCGCTAGAGGCAGTGGTGAATATGTAACCACTATGGCCTATCTAGAGGGTTGTCCCACTGAAGTACATGATAGTTTCACAAAAATGGTCCAACACAATTTCAATATAATATTTCCGCAACCTGAATCCGATCCTGAAACAATACTAATCAAACTGGAAGAGAAGATAGCGGCTGATCCATTGTTAGCAGCACAATGTAGAGGAATATCTTGAAGTGATTCATCCACAACCCCGGTGATCAACCTCTCTCTGTCTTGCGCTGCTCAATGCGTTGTGTTTGTATTCTAAGTCGTGGCTATGCAACAAAATTGGGGCAGGACAAACATTCCACGTATGTGGGTTGTATCGGTATTGTGTCTCAATACAATAATTTATCAAACTAGCTACGCCTTAGACTCTTCCTCAATAAATTGGCAGACATATCTCGAGTCTCTAATCGAACATGCAGAAACAAAAAACTTGGCAGCAAGCCGAACTTGGCACGTACTTCTGCACTATCGCGCAAACTCATTTAGCTCTGGCGTCACCTCAGAAGTAGACGGTTCAGAATTTTTCCTGGCACAAGAAGGTAAAACGAAACCCGCAGCAGAATTGGAAGCTACTCTACGGGCCTTTTTCTCCGATGAGGAAATAGGGAAAGAAAAACTGACTCCACAATGCGCGTTCCCTGCGCGTTATCACTGGCTAGACTCACAGTTGAAATTCAATTCCTTAATGATGCCGGTTAATCGATGTGAAACACTGGAGAAATGGCGTAAAGAGGTGGATCCAGAATCGGTGAGTTTGATTTTTTCTTCTTACTTTTTAAACAATCCAGCGAGTATGTTTGGACATACCTTGCTCCGTTTTAATCGAAAGGGGGATGATAGTCCCGGCCTCCTCGATTACGCTATTAACTATTCTGCTGATCCTGAAGGCGAGAGTAACCCATTAGTATATGTATGGAAGGGAGTAACCGGAGGCTTCCAGGGACGATTCGCGATAAATCGTTATTACGATATAGTGAAACAATACAATGATATTGATAACAGGGACCTGTGGGAGTACCGGCTCAATCTATCTCCCGACCAAATTGATATGTTGCTTTTGCACTTATGGGAAATCAGCAAAACTAATTTTGACTACTTCTTTTTCCGTGAAAACTGCTCATACCACCTACTCTCAATGCTGGAAGTTGCCGACCCTGAGCTACAACTGCGAGAGGAATTCTGGGCATGGACATTACCTACCGAAACAATTAAAAGGGTTTCCGATACCCCAGAATTGGTAGAGAGCGTCACTAGACGGCCATCTCTCAGCTCTCAAATTAATCAAAGTTTAAAATTAATGACGGACGAGGAAAGGGCATATCTCAAGGAGCTTATCGAGATTGATCAAGAGAAATTACCCATTTTCAATTTACTACCGCCTGAACGACAGGCATTTATTACCGACACGGCAATCAATTTTCTACACTACCAAAATAATGATCGAAACCCTGGACTAGATAAAAAGAAAATGTACTCTCTGCTATTGCAGCGTAGCCAACTTCCCGGGAGTAAATCGCAAGTATCAACAGTTCCAGGCCTTGTTTCCCCTGATAAAGGTCATGATCCTGCTCGTTTTGAGATTACAGGTGGAGAGTTTCAGTCAGATGGACGTTTCCCTGAAGCTAGTAGGAAATCATTCGTTGAGTTGTCCATCCAACCCGGTTTTCACAGTTTACTTTCTTTGGAAGATGGACATGCACCGAATTCTCAAATTAATTATTTAAATCTTGAAATGCGTTATGAATCAAAAAGTCAGGAATGGCGACTGCAGAAATTTAACCTGGTAGAAATAATTTCTTTGTACCCGCTTAACCTTTTGAACTATGAGCCTTCTTGGAAGATAGTAGCTGGGTGGGAACGTAATCGAGATTATTCTTGTGCGAACTGTTTACCATTTATTATAAATTTTGGACTTGGTACGGCATACCAATCGAGCCTATTTAATCGTGAAGTATATTTCGGCTTCCTGGATATCAATTTTGAATCTGACCACGAGTTAAATTCGGGCTACCGGGCTGGATTTGGTACGACTGTCGGCTTATTGTTTGATATCACTCATCACTGGCGTATTGCTCTTACCGGTAATTTTAAGCAATTTACTAGCGGTGAGAAAGGCAGTGTGAATAGAGTTGAGCTACGTCAAAGATATTACCTTTCGCGAAACTTGGAAGTAATATTTGATATTAAATCGGCCGGTAAATATCGAGAGGGTAAACTCGGAATAGCCTACTACTTTTGATGGATCTTTTAAAGTCGGCTTAGGTCGACTCCTGCCTTTCGATTTGGAGTAACAGACGGCAACTCACAGCACTTTGCGGCCATTGAATTAATAATAAATAAATGAGAACATCTGGGAACATTCGACGATAGATCACGATATTTGTGCCAGCCCAAAATCCCCTGGTTCATGGAGGTTTTACAGTACTGCCCTACATCAGCAGCAATATACATTTTCCCCTCATTGAAAACGGGTGTGGACATGCGATATATATCTACAACTTTATTAATATTACTCATCCTCAGTTCTAATAGCTGCGGATCCCATCAAAGCAGTAGGGGAGATAATGTCGATATAACAGGCACTTGGTCTGGGGGCTTCACCGGGAGTAATAGTGTTAATTTTTCTATCACTATAAATGTGCTTAGTCAGTTTCCAGACCCCGACAATAGCAATAGAGATTTGATTGAGGGAACCTGGTCTTCTCCAAATGCTGGATTCAATGATGTCTATATTTCGGGCGACATAACTTCAGGCTTTATTAATGGTAAATATTTGAAATTCAATCTAGAAAAATCCACGGGTAATGCCTGTTATTACAGGATTCATATAAGCGATTATGTTTGGACTAACCAGGCGACTGAAGAAGCTGAATCTCTGACAGATACGGGTTCATATTTTGATAGAGGATGCATACGTTCTACAGGTACCATGGAGCTTGTGAGGAGTAGCAACTAAATAAAGGTATCTTATTTGCAAACGCAATTTAATAGGTAGCTCAGGGCCGATAGTACCCGTTCACTTTATTCTTATGATTGGCAACTCACGGCGATATGCCTCCATTAGGTTGGTGCAATAGACAATCTGGTTAGTTTTGTACTAGTTTATTTTCAGTGAATGTTGAACCAAGTTTGCGCCGCAAAATGGCCGCAATTAAATTTTCTTTACCTGAATGTGAGAAGTAGTCCTTAAACCAGAAGATGGTCATGCAATAATGAAAATCCCGGTTAAACAAGCCCGCTAAATAGCGCGCAGCGCATTGCCCATATGGATGTTCAAAATCGACCTGACACCACTGCCGATACGCGGCGACTGCGAATCGCTTTTGTCATCGCACTGTCGTTCGCGCTGCTGCTCTGGGCGGTGAAACTTGCAGAGTATTTTGGCGGTCTCGATTTTACCCAGTTCGGTATTTATCCGCGCCAGGTTGGTGGGCTGGCTGGAGTACCCTTCTCGCCTTTTATCCATGGCTCATTCGCGCACCTGTTTGCTAACA
>JAOUJX010000377.1 GCA_029882955.1 Gammaproteobacteria bacterium | reverse complement strand
AAGTCTCCCAAAGAGCGAGCAGGATACATTCACCGACCTGTTAAAAGATATCAGTCTCTGGAGCATTTTCCTGTTTTTCCTCGCCGGTATCGGCCTTACCTTCACGCCCTGCGTATTCCCGATGATTCCAATATTATCCAGTATCATCGCAGGGCAGGGTGCATCGATCACCACCAGGAAAGCGTTTTCATTATCGCTGGTTTATGTTCTGGCGATGGCATTTACTTATGCGGTTGCTGGGGCGATCGTCGGTTTTTATGGTGCTGAGTTTAACATTCAGGTCTGGTTTCAGGATCCTGTCATCCTCAGTATCTTTGCCGGTATTTTTGTACTCCTTGCTCTGTCGATGTTTGGCTTTTACGAAATTCAGATGCCGAGCGCGATTCAGAGTCGCCTCACATCAATCAGTAATAGCCAACAGGGCGGCACACTCGCCGGGGTTGGACTGATGGGGATGTTTTCGGCCGTTATTGTCGGCCCCTGCATCACCGCACCGCTGGTCGGGGCCTTAATTTTTATCTCGCAAACCCAGGACTGGTTGCTGGGTGGTATTGCATTGTTTGCCCTTGGCCTTGGCATGGGGGTACCTTTATTAATCGTCGGCACATCAGCTGGCAGCCTGTTACCCCGGGCGGGAAAATGGATGGACGCGGTGAAGTCGGCCTTTGGAATCGGGATGCTGGCACTGGCCATCTGGCTGCTGGAACGCATTTTACCCGTCGCGGTCATTATGGGCCTGATTGCAGCACTAATGATGACGTCGGCTATTTATATGGGCGCCCTCGAAAGCTTATCCGAATCTGCTTCAGGCTGGCGTAAACTGAGTAAGGGTGCCGGGATTATTTTATTACTCTATGGTGCTATTTATCTGGTGGGTGCTGTTTCTGATAGCCGGGATTTATTGCAACCCTTGCGCGGCGTATTCAGCTCCAGTAGCGCTGAAGCTTCGGTCGAAGGCATACAGTTCCGACAGATTAAGGGTCAACAGGGCTTACAGCAGGCCCTGTCAGATTCTGTACGCCAGGGACGGGCTACTATGCTCGACTTTTACGCCGACTGGTGCATCTCTTGCAAGGAAATGGAACGCTATGCGTTTACCCACCCTGGCGTTCTGAATGCTCTCGAACAGGTTAATACGATACAGGCTGATGTCACCGACAACGATGCCATCGATATCGAGTTGCTCAGTTCACTGGGAATTTACGGCCCACCGGCCATCCTGTTTTATGATGCCGAGGGCAATGAAATCCGCCATCGACGTGTCGTCGGCGAAATGTCGGGAGAAGATTTTGCAGCGCATATACTCAATACCTACTAAGCCCTGAGAGAACAGCCTCATGAATCGTAATACCATCATCCTGCTGCTAGTCAGCACTATCTCCATGATAATCGGTGTCGGCCTGTTTCAGGTCTTTGACGCACCGACGACGACAGCAGAAACTGACGAGCTTCAGACAACTTCACTGGCTTCGATTCCTTTCGTCGGTCTGGATGATTCCAGACACGAACTCGGAGACTGGCAAGAGCCCGTGATAATCGTCAACTTCTGGGCGCCATGGTGTGTACCCTGTCGGCGAGAAATACCCGCCCTGATAGAAATTCAAAAACAGTATGACTCACAGGTAAAAGTTCTCGGTGTGGCATTCGATAGTGTTGAAAATATAGAGGATTTTGAGCGCAGTTTACCGATGAATTACCCATCATTTATTGCCGGTTCGAAAATCTCCATGTACAGCGCTGCATTCGGGAACAGTAGCGGTGCCCTGCCATTCACTGCATTTATCGATAAAAATCGAGAACTTCACTCAAAGCACCTCGGCGAACTGACTATTGAGCAAATGCGCGAGAAAATAGCAGAAATGCTATAAAGTAATCACAAGTTTATCTACATCCAGATAAATATTGCTGCCAATTTCGTCAAACTAGTAAAAAATGCACTATAACTGGACTCTATCTTGCCTCTATGTGAAAATTCGCCCGAATTACTATAATCTATCGATTAACACCGATTGCACCACTCAGGTCGTGCAGTCTTGCACTAATATTGAAATCATAAAGAGAAGCCAATAATGGATATCCGTAAAGTCAAAAAACTGATCGAATTACTCGAAGAATCCGGAATTGCCGAGCTTGAAATTCACGAGGGCGAAGAATCCGTCCGCATCAGTCGGCAATCTGCTGTCGTGCAAAGCGTGGCCACCATGCCTGCACCGATGATGGCGGCACCAGCCGCTGCTCCAGTAGCAGCCCCCGTAGAGGCCACCCCTGCGGTAGCCAGTGGACACCAGATTAAGTCACCTATGGTTGGCACTTATTATTCATCAGCTTCACCAACATCAGAGCCTTTTGCCACCGAAGGTCAGAAAGTGAACGCCGGTGACACGCTTTGCATTATCGAAGCAATGAAAATGATGAACCAGATCGAAGCCGATAAATCGGGCACCATAAAATCGATCCTGGTTGAAAATGGTAACCCGGTCGAATTCGACCAGGTCTTATTTATCATCGAGTAAAATTCAACCATGTTCGAAAAAATTGTCATTGCCAATCGTGGTGAAATCGCACTCAGAATTTTGCGTGCATGCCGCGAAATGGGCATCAAAACCGTTGCCGTACATTCCACCGCAGACCGGGACCTTAAACACGTGCGTCTGGCCGATGAATCGGTATGTATCGGTCCACCCTCGTCGCTTGAAAGCTACCTGAATATTCCTGCCTTAATTTGCGCCGCCGAGTTAACCAACGCCGAGGCGATCCACCCCGGATATGGATTTTTGTCGGAAAATGCCGAATTTGCCGAGCAGGTAGACAGCAGCGGGTTTAAATTTATTGGTCCGAGCGCTGCGGCGATCAGAATCATGGGCGACAAGGTTGCCGCAATCAAAACCATGAAAGAAGCTGGAGTACCCACCGTACCTGGCTCCGATGGCCCCCTCTCCGACGACAAGGAAAAGAATCTTGAGCATGGAAGAAATATCGGCTACCCGGTTATTATTAAAGCCGCAGGCGGTGGTGGTGGACGTGGAATGCGAGTGGTAAATTCAGAAGATGAATTGATCGAATCGATCCAGTTAACCAAATCTGAAGCTGGCGCTGCGTTCAATAACGATATCGTCTACATGGAAAAGTTTCTTGGATCCCCACGGCATATCGAGATACAGGTTATCGCCGACTCGCATGGCAATGCTATCCACCTCGGTGAGCGCGATTGTTCCATGCAACGTCGACACCAGAAAGTCGTCGAAGAAGCACCGGCACCCGGCATTACCGAGGAGCAAAGAGCAAGGATTGGCGAACGTTGTGCTAACGCCTGTATTCAGATGGGTTACGAGGGCGCGGGAACCTTTGAATTTCTCTACGAAAACGGTGAGTTTTATTTTATCGAAATGAACACTCGTGTGCAGGTTGAGCACCCGGTAACCGAAATGGTGACCTGGGTGGACATCATTAAGGAACAGATTTCGGTTGCTGCGGGTAATCCGCTACGATATAAACAGTCCGATATCAAGATACGTGGGCATTCTATCGAGTGCCGAATTAATGCCGAGGACTCGAAGACATTTCTGCCATCCCCGGGAAAAATCACGCTCTATCATGCCCCCGGTGGCCCCGGAATACGTATGGACTCACATATTTATAACGGATATACCGTGCCGCCCTACTACGATTCAATGATCGGCAAACTCATTACCTACGGTAATACACGCGAGTCGGCCATCGCACGTATGAAAGGTGCTTTGTCCGAAATTGTCATCGATGGCATCAAAACCAATATTGCGTTACAACAGGACATCCTCAACGATAGTAACTTCGCCAAGGGTGGTGCAAATATCCATTATCTGGAAAAGAAACTGGGGCTGGACTAGTCATTCCCAGACATGGCCTGGTGGCAACTTAGCATCC
>JAOUJX010000376.1 GCA_029882955.1 Gammaproteobacteria bacterium | reverse complement strand
GATCGATTTCACCGTATCGAATCACATCAGGCATGCGCTTCCATCAGCTTTGCGATGGTGTGCTGCAGGCGCCACCATTCCTCGGTCATGTGTTGCGGTGGCGAGCGGCGTGTGCGGATGACGAGATAGTTTATTGCAGCACCGAAAACGCCAAGAATGCCGCCGATATCAATATTCGGGTTCTGATAACGCGCTCTAATGTTTTTAACCAGTTCCATGCCACGCTCAGCCCTTAATCGCGCCAGAGCGATAGTGAGGTTATTTTGCTCGGACAATTCCCAGGCCATGATTTCGAGAGTTAATGGCTGAGCCTGCAAGGCTTCGGCATGCCTTTTCAGTAACAGCTGTAGATATTCTGCCAGAGGGGTATTTTCGTCGGCATCCTCGAGTATGATTTCCTCGACTTTCCACCACAGTTCAGAGCTCTCTGCGAGTGCCTGTAACAGACCGTCAAGGCCATCGAAGTACCGGTAAATCAGTACCTTATCGCATCCGGCCTGGCGCGCGATAGAGTTGATGCCAACCGCAGGGAAGCCGTCATTCAATAATATCTGCCTGACTGCCTGAAGAATTTTTTGTTCGGTCTGGAGACGATTTTTGGCCATAGTTCAATGATTTGCTTTTAAGGCGAAAAACCCGACTATTTTACCCGACGATGGGTTTTGATGCTTGCCAAAATATCTCCATCTGCTCCAGCTGTTGCTGATTCATAGGTTGCTCTGCTGACTTCATTTGTTCGACGACATACTCAAACCGGCGTATGAATTTTTGATTGGTCCTTCGCAGCGCCATTTCGGCGTCGAGTTTATGATGGCGGGCAATATTCACACAGACAAACATCAGGTCGCCCAATTCGTCTTCTATGGCGTCGAGAGTGCCTGATTCAATCGATTGCCGAAGTTCTCCCAGTTCTTCGTCCAGTTTATCTAAAACCGGGGCGATATCCGGCCAGTCGAAACCGACTTCGGCAGCCTGATGCTGCAACCGCTCGGCGCGATGAATGGCAGCTAGTTCAGAGGAGTCAGCACCGAAGGCAGGTGTCGGCCTGTCGGCTTTTTCGGCCCGTTTAATTGCCTGCCACATTTCCATAATAGTTGCTTCGTCAAGCTTTTTACCGCGACCTTCCCCGAAGACATGGGGATGCCTCCGGGTCATTTTGCTGACAATGCCTTCGACCACATCGTCAAAGTTGAACTCGTTGTTTTCCTCGGCGATGCGAGCGTGAAAAACGATATGGAACAGCAGGTCACCGAGTTCCTCCTTTAAATTAATAGCGTCGCCGCGATCGATGGCGTCCAGGGTTTCGTGGGTTTCTTCCAGGGTGTATCGCGCAATCGAGGCGCTGGTCTGGCGGATATCCCAGGGGCAGCCGGTTTCTGGATCCCGCAGTTCCTTCATGAGGTCGATTAGCTGGTCGATATTGTTCATATGATTTCCGTTTTTTATTGCCAGCAACTGTACCCAGGCTGGATAATGACGCCATAGTATTATTTGCAAGCGAGTTGTTTATGACCGAAAGATATCAACAGATGAAGCATTGGCTGGATAGCCTCGGATACCACGATTATAGCCTAACCCCGGCTTCCGAAGACGCCAGTTTTCGCTCCTATCACCGGCTTAGCCAGGGCGGGCAATCGTGGATTGTGATGGATGCGCCACCCGAACAGGAGTCTTGCGATCAATTTATACATATCGCTGAAAAAATATCTGCGGTTGGTTTGACTGCACCCGAGATAATAGAAAAGAATCTGCAGCAGGGCTATTTATTGCTGACTGATTTTGGTGATACCTCGTATTTATCGGTGCTTGATACAGACACCGAAGCGTCATTATATAGAGACGCCATGGCTGCCTTGCTGACGATGCAAAAGCGGCTTGATGCTGATGATTTACCTCGATATGACGAGAATTTGTTAAACCGTGAAATGGACTTGTTTCGCGACTGGTTTCTGCGCGAATTACTGGGGATAGATCTTAGCGAATCACAACTGAGCCGTTGGGATTCGATAAAAAAAATATTAATCCATAGTGCTCTGGAACAACCTCAGGTGTTTGTTCATAGGGATTATCATTCGCGTAATCTAATGAAGATACCAGCCGGTAACCCCGGAATACTTGACTTCCAGGATGCGGTGAAAGGGCCAATTACTTACGACCTGGTTTCCCTGCTGCGCGACTGTTACATCGACTGGCCAGGCGCTCGCGTCGATCAATTAGTCCTCGATTATTACATTCTTACCATTGTTAATAAGCTAACCGATGCCAAGTCAGATCAGTTCATCCACTGGTTTAATCAAATGGGAATTCAGCGCCATTTAAAGGCTATAGGCATATTTTCGAGGCTAAAAATCCGTGACGGCAAAGCAGGGTATTTATGGGATATACCACGAACCTTGAATTACCTGGTTCAGGCTAGTGCCGATGAAGCATCGATGATGGAGCTTAGTTCGCTAATATCCGAATTAGACCTCAGCGCTCGCGTAGCATCAATATCATGAATGCGATGATACTGGCTGCCGGGCGAGGTGAGCGATTACGGCCCTATACCGATAGCTGCCCGAAGCCATTGCTCGAAGTGCGGGGCAGGCCATTAATTGAATATCATCTCGAAGCGTTAGCGCAGGCGGGTATCGAACAGGTGGTGATGAATGTTAGTTGGCTGGCCGAACAGCTTGAAACCCGGCTAGGTAATGGAAAACGCTTTGGTCTCGAAATCATTTATAGCCGCGAGGACGAAGCACTTGAAACTGCCGGAGGGATAGTCAAGGCCCTGCCTTATCTTGATGATCAGTTTATTGTCATCAATGGCGATGTGTTTACTGATTATCCGTGTGAAAGACTCTTGAATATCGAGTCGGGAGCTCATCTCGTGCTGATCGCTAATCCGGAACATAACCCAGGCGGTGATTTTTCACTTGATCAGGGTCTGATTGGGAATAGCCTGGAACGCCGCCACACTTTTGCCGGGGTAGCGGTTTATCGGAAAATTTTTTTTGAAGGCTTGTCTGAAGGTAAGCAGGCTTTGGCTCCATTACTCAGAGAGGCTGCCGACAAAGGAAGTTTAAGTGGTGAGCTTTACACTGGATTATGGACAGACGTTGGTACTCTGGAGCGTTGGCAGTCTATTGCCGACTGAAGTGATAATCAGGTAGCTTTAATCTCCTCGTTATCTTCGCTATTGCTCAGGCGACTGCGTAGCTGACCAGCTGCTTCGAGTATCGGGTAAGCAACCGAAGTTAAATGCGAATTAATCCGTTTTAAATCGCGTAGCACATCGAGTTGTAACGCACTCAGACGTGAATCGTAGGTAATGTCCTCACGTAGTTTATTCAAGTGGTTTAGCACCGCCTGTTTTTCAAGTTTGATGAATTTATATTTTTTTGCCAGCAACTGACGGGCCTTGCCGATATCACCCGAGGTAAAGACATTTAGCGACAGGTTAAAGCTGGTTAGCACCGGCTGATAAAGGCTATTAATATCTTCACGATCCTGTAATGACATTTTGGAGCGTTTAGCCAGTTTTTTGCGTAAGATGCTATCGATCATGTCGACAGAAATAATGTCACCAATATGTTCGAGATTGGTTGCAAAAGTCATGATTTCGTTGCAGCGTTTACTCTCTTTTTCACCCAGCGATTCGCGGCTTAAGCGGGTCAGATAAAGTTTTACTTCGTCGTAAAACTTGTTCGCGACATGATCCATTTTTCGGGTGTTCTTTGCCAGCTCGACGTCGTTTTTCTTTAATGCGATAAAGGTGTTGCGGAACATGCGTTCGACCACTTCACCCATACGCAGGACTTCACGCTCGGCATTAACCAGTGCGACCTGAGGGTTTTCCAGCGACGACTTGTCGAGGCTCATGGGCTTGAACTCATCGGTCTCGTTTTCCTCATCGGGAATTAGGCGA
>JAOUJX010000050.1 GCA_029882955.1 Gammaproteobacteria bacterium | reverse complement strand
AATTCGAGACCGCGAAATCCGTACCAGTTTGAAATACGAAACTTTATCAGGAACTCGAGTTCCAAAGGTTTCGTTACCGAGTTATTCCGACCACGGCGACCTCCTCAAGTGGCTGATGCTGGAAAACCTGCCCGGTAGTTTCCCCTTCACCGCTGGTGTTTTCGCCTTCAAACGCGAGGGAGAAGATCCGACGCGGATGTTCGCCGGTGAAGGCGATGCCTTCCGAACCAACGAACGCTTTAAGAAACTATCGGAGCATTCCAGTGCCAAGCGCCTGTCGACCGCCTTTGATTCGGTCACTCTCTACGGCTGCGACCCCGACGAGCGTCCGGACATTTATGGCAAGGTCGGCAATTCAGGCGTTTCGATTGCGACACTGGAAGATATGAAAGTACTCTACGATGGTTTCGACCTGTGCAACCCGTCGACCTCGGTGTCTATGACTATCAACGGTCCTGCGCCGGTGATACTGGCCATGTATCTCAACACCGCCATCGAGCAGCAGATGGCACGTTTCGAGTCTGACAATGGCCGCTCCCCAACCGAGCAGGAAATCGAGAAGGTGCGCTGCTGGGCACTGGAAAACATTCGCGGCACAGTGCAGGCCGACATCCTCAAAGAGGATCAGGGACAAAATACCTGTATATTCTCTACCGAGTTTGCATTAAAAATGATGGGCGATATCCAGCAATATTTCGTCAATCACAATATCCGTAATTTCTACTCGGTGTCGATTTCGGGTTATCACATCGCCGAAGCTGGCGCTAATCCGATATCGCAACTGGCCTTCACCCTTGCCAACGGCTTCACCTATGTCGAGACTTATCTGGCGCGCGGCATGCACATCGATGAATTTGCGCCGAACCTGTCTTTCTTCTTCAGTAACGGCATGGATCCGGAATACACGGTGATGGGCCGTGTCGCCAGGCGCATCTGGGCCACGGCGATGCGCGACAAATACGGTGCTAACGAACGCAGCCAGAAACTGAAATATCACATCCAGACTTCGGGGCGCTCGCTGCACGCGCAGGAGATGGACTTCAACGATATTCGCACCACGTTACAGGCGCTAATCGCGATTTACGATAATTGCAATAGCCTGCACACCAATGCCTTCGACGAAGCGATTACGACGCCAACCGGTGATTCGGTGCGACGCGCGCTGGCGATCCAGCTCATCATCAACAACGAATGGGGTTTGAGTAAAAACGAAAATCCGAATCAGGGTTCGTTTATCCTTGAACAACTCACCGACCTGGTCGAAGAAGCCGTACTACAGGAGTTCGAGCGAATTTCAGAGCGCGGTGGCGTACTCGGCGCGATGGAAACCGGCTATCAGCGAGGCAAAATTCAGGATGAATCAATGCTTTATGAGCATCGTAAGCACGACGGTTCATTACCCATCATCGGCGTGAATACTTTCCTCAATCCGAAAGGCAAGGAGGAATACGAAATTGAACTTGCCCGCTCCACCGATGAAGAGAAACAAAACCAGATAACAAGGCTAAGAGAATTCCAGTCTAATCATGCCGATGAGGCAACCGAAGCACTCGAGCGTGTTCGACAGGCGGCGATAAACAATGACAATATTTTTACCGAGCTGGTGAATGCGGTACGATACTGCTCGCTTGGTGAGATTAGCAACGCATTATTCGAAGTGGGTGGGCAATACCGTAGAAATATGTAGAAGCTTCGTCATTCCGGACTTGATCCGGAATCCATTCGAAAGGATGATTAAACTTTATTCCTGGACACATTTTAAATAGATTGCGGCTCGTGGGCCGCAATAACAGAAAACGGGTAGATAAACCAAATGAACATCAAAACAGTAGGCGTAGTCGGCGCCGGAACTATGGGTAACGGCATCGTACAGGTTTGCGCCGCGGCCGGTCTGAAAGTCATCATGCAGGATATCGCCGAGGATGCGGTTCAACGCGGGCTCGATACCATTTCCAGCAGTCTGGATCGTTTGATCAAGAAAGAGAAAATCACCGAAGCCGACAAGCAGGCTGCTCTTTCCAATATTGAGACCGCTACCAGTCTCGAAGCCCTGGCCGATGTCGATATTGTCATCGAAGCGGCAACCGAAAACGAAGCTTTGAAATTACAGATATTCGAGCAACTCGATAAAGTCTGCAAACCCGAAGCACTGCTGGCCAGCAATACCTCGTCAATCTCGCTGACACGAATCGCCGGTGTGACGAAGCGCCCCGAGCAGGTCGTTGGCATGCACTTCATGAACCCGGTACCGATGATGAAACTGGTGGAAGTGATTCGTGCCCTGCAAACCAGCGATGAAGTTTACCAGCAGATACACGACCTGTCCGAGTTCATCGGCAAGGTTCCGGTTGAAGCAAAAGATAGCCCGGGATTCGTCGCCAACCGAATTTTAATCCCGATGATCAACGAAGCCGCCTACGTCTACTACGAAGGCCTCGCCAGTGCCGAAGGCATCGATGAAATCATGAAACTCGGCATGGCGCACCCGATGGGGCCGCTGATGCTGGCTGACTTAATCGGGCTCGATACCTGCTACGCGGTCATCAAGGTATTACACGAAGGCTTCGGCGATTCGAAATATCGCCCCTGCCCAATCTGGCAGCAAATGGTCGATGCGGGTTATCTGGGTCGGAAATCCGGTCGAGGTTTTTATCGTTACGACGAGTAAAAAAACAGTATTGGGCCAGTGAGTCCCACTCGGGCTGACAGATCTGATATCATTATTCTCCCGGTTGTTGACAATTAACCAGGAAAACAATGATCATAACCACATAAAATACGTGCAAATACCTATAGACAGAACGTTTACGTAAACGTAAACTATTAGGCTTAGATTGTCGACAATAACAAATATTAAAACCGACACTTGGCCTTTATAACGAAAAATCAGCGGCAATTGTTAACAACTGACATGAATGAATCGTTAAGCGAAAAGACACTGGACACATTTCCGAAGCTTTTATTAAGCCACGCTCGTCTGCGCCCGAATCACGATGCGATTCGGGAAAAAGATCTGGGTATCTGGCAATCATGGACCTGGTCCGAAACCGAATCCGAAGTTCGCGCACTGGCCTGCGGTCTGGCCAGCCTGGGTTTAGAGCGAGGTGACAAGCTTGCCATCATTGGCGATAACCGCCCCCGGATGTACTGGGGTATGACTGCCGCCCAGGCTATCGGGGCAATTCCTGTACCGCTATACCAGGATTCGGTTGCCGAGGAAATGTCATACGTGCTGGATAATGCCGACGTCAAAATTGCCCTGGTAGAAAATCAGGAACAGGTCGACAAGATTATCGAGCTCAAGGAGCGCTGCCCGAAAATCGAACATATTATCTTCGACGAAACACGCGGCCTGCGCGATTATGACTATGCGTTTTTGCATAATTTTGAAGATATTCAGCAAAAAGGTCGCGAATTCGATCAGAGTAATCCTGATTTTTATCAACAGCATGTCGATTCCACCCATGGCGAAGATATTGCCATCATGCTGTATACCTCCGGCACTACCGGCAACCCCAAAGGCGTGGTTTTAACCAATGATAACTGCATCATCACCGCGCGCAACGGCATCATTCGTGAGGGATTAACCGACCAGGAAGAAGTGCTGGCCTATCTACCCATGGCCTGGGTAGGCGACAACCTGTTTTCATACGCACAGTCTTATGTGGCCGGTTTTTGTGTTAGCTGCCCCGAAAGTGCCTCGACTGTCGCCAACGATTTGCGAGAAATCGGGCCGACTTACTATTTCGCACCACCGCGAGTCTACGAAAACATGCTGACCCAGGTAATGATTCGGATGGAAGACGCGGCCAAAATAAAGCGTCATATATTCCACTACTTTATGGCACATGCGGGTAAAGTTGGAGTCAGTATCCTAAATGGCGAATCGGTTTCGCTGATGGATTCGCTGCTCTACAAGCTCGGAAATATTTTGGTATACGCGCCGCTGCGCAACGTCCTCGGATTGAGTCGAACCAAGCTGGCCTATACCGCTGGTGAAGCTATCGGGCCGGAGATATTCGACTTTTACCGATCCCTTGGCATTAATATCAAGCAGCTCTACGGTCAGACTGAGTGCATGGTATTTATCTGTTCACAACCCGATGGTGAAGTCTACGCCGACACCGTTGGCACACCTTCTCCCGATGTCGAAATTAAAATCAACGATAACGGAGAAATCCTTTATCGCAGTCCCGGTGTGTTTCATTCCTATTACAAAAATCCTGAAGCTACTGCCAGTACCAAAACCGAGGGTGGCTGGGTACATACCGGCGACGCGGGTTATTTTGATGATAAGAATGGTCATCTGAAAATTATCGACCGCGCCAAAGATGTCGGCAAGCTCAACGACGGCACCATGTTTGCACCCAAATATATCGAGAACAAACTGAAGTTCTTCTCCTATATTCAGGAAGCCGTGTTATACGGTAACGAACGCGACTACAGCACGGCCTTTATCAACATAGACCTGGATGCCGTTGGTAACTGGGCAGAGCGCAATAACCTGGCCTATTCCGGCTACATCGACCTGGCCGGTCTGCCGGAGGTGTATCAACTAATCAAAGAATGCGTCGACAAGGTCAATGCCGATTTAGCCCAGGACAGTCGGCTGGGTAATTCGCAAATCCGCCGATTCCTGATACTCCATAAGGAACTCGACGCCGATGATGGTGAATTGACTCGAACGCGTAAAGTTCGGCGCAACTTTGTTGCCGAGCGTTTCGAAATGCTGATAAATGCGCTCTACTCGGATGCCGAGGAATGCCATGTCGCTACCGAGGTGACCTTCGAAGACGGGCGTACCGGCATGCTTGAAGCTGACATCAGGATTTGTAATGCGGAATGCTACCCACTCAAATCTTCACCACAGGAAGCTGCAGCATGAGTGAACGCCAGTTAGGGGATACGATCCTCGAAGTCAACAACATCGGTCTTTCATTCGGCGTCATGAAGGTACTTGACGACATCAGTTTCGACATTAAGAAAGGCGAAATTCGCTCGATCATCGGCCCTAACGGTGCCGGAAAAAGTTCGATGTTAAATGTCATTAACGGTTTCTACCACCCTCAGGAAGGTACCATTACTTTCAAAGGAGAAACTCGAAAAGCGATGGCCCCACATGTCGCGGCGAGTCACGGCATTGCCCGTACCTTCCAGAATATTGCGCTGTTTAAGGGCATGAGTACGCTCGATAACATCATGACCGGCCGCAATTTGAAAATGAAAACCAATATCTTCTGGCAGGCTTTACACCTCGGTCCGGCACGCAAAGAAGAACTTGAAAATCGCGAAGCGGCAGAACGTATCATCGATTTCCTCGATATCCAGGCTATTCGTAAAAAACCCGTCGGCAAACTGCCCTACGGTTTGCAAAAGCGCGTCGAACTGGGCCGTGCGCTGGCGGCCGAACCTGAACTACTTTTACTCGATGAACCCATGGCGGGAATGAATAGCGAGGAAAAGGAAGACATGTCACGTTTCATCATCGATGTGAACGACGAATTTGGCACCACTATCGCGCTAATCGAGCACGATATGGGCGTGGTGATGGATTTGTCCGATCGCGTCGTCGTACTCGACTACGGTAAACAACTGGCCGATGGCGTCCCCGATGAAGTTCGGGCTAATCAGGAAGTCATCGACGCTTATCTGGGCGTCCCTCATGAGTAAGGTTCATATGATTCAGGTATTGGCATCATGACATTTTTTATTGAAGTCACCCTCAGCGGTCTAATGGCCGGTGTTATGTACTCGCTGGTTGCGCTCGGCTTTGTGCTGATATTTAAAGCCTCCGGCATTTTCAATTTCGCCCAGGGTGTCATGGCATTATTTGCGGCACTGACACTGGTCGGTTTCATGGATGAATTTGGTATGCCGATCTGGCTTGCGATTATCGGCACTATCGCGGTGATGATTGCACTGGCCTGGGTCATCGAAAGGGTCATGTTGCGGCATCTGGTCAACCAGGAACCCATTATTCTGTTCATGGCGACTATTGGGCTGGCCTACGTACTCGAAGGCCTTGGAGATATCTTATGGGGCTCGGACGTTAAGATGCTGGATATCGGCATCCCTCAGGGCGCGTCTGACTGGATGCTCGATACTTTCGACATTTATATCGAAAAGCTGGAGATATTTGCCGCTGCGACCGCCGCAACGCTGGTCATTTTTCTCGCCATATTTTTTCAGAAGACTCGTATTGGCCGCGCCCTGCGCGCAGTTGCCGACGATCATCAGGCGGCATTATCTGTCGGAATATCTCTACATACTATCTGGGTCATCGTCTGGTCTGTATCAGGCATTGTCGCACTGGTGGCAGGCATCATGTGGGGTTCGAAGTCCGGCGTACAGTTCTCGCTGTCGCTCATCGCCCTTAAAGCCCTGCCCGTTCTAATTTTAGGCGGATTCACCTCGGTACCCGGTGCAATCATTGGCGGCATGATTATTGGAGTCGGCGAAAAGCTGGCAGAAGTATATCTGGGCCCGTTTGTTGGCGGCGCACTAGAAAACTGGTTCGCCTACATGCTGGCGCTGGCATTTCTGTTATTCCGCCCACAAGGCCTGTTTGGCGAACGCATCATAGAACGAGTATAAGCCGATGATTTATCGTGAGACTGGACAATTCAAAGCCAACTACGCCGACGATCAGGCGCTATTCCCTATTGCGCAGGATCGCTATGTGGTGATTGCTGCACTAATTGTCGCATTTGGCGTGGTACCCATGGTACTCAACCAGTACTGGTTAAACGCCATCATGCTGCCATTTCTGATTTATTCACTGGCTGCGCTCGGACTTAATATTCTTACCGGTTACTGTGGTCAGGTATCCCTGGGTACCGGTGGTTTCATGGCAGTCGGTGCATTTGCCGTATATAAGCTAATGGTCGCCTTTCCCGAACTGGGATTTATCCCTCTGGTGATTCTGTCGGGTCTGATCACCGCAGCAGTCGGCTCTTTGTTCGGGTTGCCTTCATTACGCATCAAAGGTTTTTACCTTGCCGTTGCAACGCTTGCCTCCCAGTTTTTTCTGATCTGGCTGTTTAACAAAGTCGGCTGGTTTTTCAATTACAATGCCACTGGCATGATCACCTCGCCGCCGATGACGATGTTCGGTGTCATTATCACCGGCCCGGAAGGATCGCCTATGGCCAAATATTTCCTGGTCGCTACTATCGTCGCAGTATTCGCGCTAGTCGCCAAGAACATCGCGCGTGGCCGGATCGGTCGCAACTGGATGGCGATTCGTGACATGGATATTGCTGCAGAACTCATCGGCGTACGACCGTTGATTGCTAAATTATCCGCCTTCGCAGTGTCGTCTTTTTACATCGGCATGGCGGGTGCATTATATTTCGCCGTCTGGCTAGGATCGGCTGAACCCACCGAAGCTTTTGATATAAATCAATCGTTCCTGGTCTTGTTTATGATAATTATAGGTGGTTTGGGTTCAGTACTTGGATCATTCCTCGGTGCTGGGTTCCTGGTATTGATGCCGATACTATTGAAAAATATACTGGTGGATGGTTTTGGCACCGATAGCGCCCTGGCGGCTCATATCGAAATCATGACTGTCGGCGCATTGATTATAATATTTCTGATTGTCGAACCGCACGGGCTAGCCCGCCTGTGGCGGATCGCCAAGGAAAAACTGCGTTTATGGCCGTTTCCATATTGATTTTTTTAGATTATGGGAGCGCAACTAAGCGTTTAATTTGAGATGTAGTTAGTTAGCCGTTTTTTACTCCAGAAAAATCGGCATAGCGCACATCCTGTACATAAACCGGAGGAAGCAAAGAAAATGAAAAGTATAACCAAAACCCTGGTGGCTGCTTTACTCGCAGTACCACTTCTCGGCGGGACGGTCAGCGCTTACGAGCTGACAATACCAACTCTCGATTATCGTACCGGCCCCTACGCACCAAATGGCATTCCATTTGCCAACGGCTTTAGCGATTACCTCACCATGTTGAACGAGCGCGACGGTGGCATTAATGACACAAAAATTAATTTAGTCCCTTGTGAAACAGCCTATAACACCAAGCGCGGTGTAGAGTGTTACGAAAACACCAAGGGTCAGGGTGATTCTGGTGCATTGGTCTACCAGCCATTATCAACGGGTATTACCTATCAGTTAATCCCCAAGTCCAGCGTTGATAGAATCCCCATATTCTCAATGGGCTATGGTCGTACCTCAGCCGCTAACGGCAAGGTTTTCCCCTGGGTATTTAACTTTCCTGCGACTTACTGGAGTCAGGCTACCGTATTTGTTCAATACATCGCTGACAAAGAAGGCGGCATGGACAAGTTAAAGGGAAAGAAAATAGCTTTGGTTTACCATAATTCTGCCTACGGTAAAGAGCCTATTCGTACTCTCGAAAGCGCTGCCGCAAAATTTGGATTTGAATTAATGCTGTTGCCAGTCGACCATCCTGGTCAGGAACAAAAAGCAACCTGGCTGCAAATTCGCAAAGAGCGCCCTGACTGGGTGATGATGTGGGGTTGGGGTGTTATGAATCAGGTTGCTATTAAAGAAGCCGCTTCGATTCGTTTCCCAATGGATCATTTCATCGGTGTCTGGTGGTCAGGTTCTGAAAATGACGTTATCCCAGCGGGTGATAAGGCCGACGGTTACCTGTCGGGTGCCTTCCATCAACCTGGTGATAACTTCCCTGCGCATGACGACATCAAGAAACATGTCTATGACAAGGGTAAGGGGCATGGTGAGCGTGATCGTATCGGCGAAGTTCTTTATAACCGGGGACTGGTTGCCGCCATGTGGACTTCTGAAGCAGTTCGTAAGGCCATGGAAATCCACGGCACCAATAAAATCAAGGGCGTACACCTAAGAGACGGTTTCGAAGCACTGGATGTCGACGAAGCTCGTTTAAAAGAACTCGGACTGCCTAATTTTACAATCCCGGTTAAAATCACCTGTGATAACCATGAAGGACCCGGTAAGGTCGCACTGCAACAATGGGATGCGAAGGCCAAGAAGTGGAGCATCGTGAGTAAATTCTACGATCCACTGCGTGATATCACCGGACCATTAATTGCTGAAGATTCAGCACAATATGCGAAGGAAAACAACGTTGTTCCTCGCATTTGTAACTAAACGATTATCCTTTTAACCAGCAGACGGGATTAATTTGAACGTGGATACCAAGGTAGAACAAACTGACAAAAACATCATGTTGTCGGTCAACAATATCGAGGTGATTTATGATCACGTCATACTGGTATTAAAAGGTGTTTCTCTTGAAGTACCCGAGCAGGGCATTGTTGCCCTGCTCGGTGCTAATGGCGCGGGGAAATCCACCACGCTGAAATCTATTTCGAATTTGCTGCGGGCCGAACGCGGTGATATCACCAAAGGCAGTATCGAATTCCAGGGTAAGCGCATCGACGGGCTAACCTCTGCTGACCTGGTTCAACAGGGCGTCATCCAGGTAATGGAAGGTCGTCACTGCTTCGAACACTTAACCGTCGAAGAAAATTTATTAACCGGTGCCTATACACGTAAGGATGGTGGCGCCGCGATTCAAAAGGATCTTGAGCTGGTTTATAGCTATTTTCCCAGACTGAAAGAACGCTACAAATCACAGGCCGGGTATACCTCCGGTGGTGAGCAACAAATGATAGCCATCGGTCGTGCACTCATGTCGCGCCCGAAGATGATATTACTCGACGAGCCGTCGATGGGTCTGGCACCACAACTGGTAGAAGAGATTTTTGAAATCGTCGAACGCCTGAATGAAAAAGAAGGCGTGACCTTCCTGCTCGCCGAACAAAATACCAATATCGCACTGCGTTATGCCAAACACGGCTACATACTTGAAAACGGCCGGGTTGTGCTCGACGGTAGTGCAGCTGACTTACGCGAAAATACCGACGTAAAAGAATTTTACCTTGGCATCAGCGAAGGCGAACGGGTTAACTTCCGCGAAGTCAAACACTACCGACGCCGTAAACGTTGGTTAACCTGATGCGGACCTAGCATGAGTTTTTTTTATGATCAGCTTGAAACCAGTGACCCGGAGCAGCGCCAGACTCGACTGCTCCAGTCGATTCAACAACAACTAAAGCTTGCCAGACAAAAAGCACCCGCCTACCAGAATAGACTCCCGGATATTGAGTCACTCCAGGACTTTGCCAACCTGCCATTAACACGCAAGTCATCATTGCTTGAACTGCAAAAAGACAATCCACCGTTTGGCGGCTACTCAGCTATCAGCGCCGGTCGTTTAACCAATATTTTTGCCTCGCCGGGGCCGATTTACGAACCCGGTAGTGATCGCCCAGATTTCTGGCGATTTGCACGGACTTTATACGCCGCAGGCATCCGTCCCGGTGATTTGATTCACAACTGTTTCTCCTATCACTTTACTCCGGCTGGCGCGATGGTCGAAAGTGGTGCTAAAGCCCTCGGTTGTGCCGTCATACCCGCTGGTGTCGGTCAAACCGAACTACAGGTACAGACTATCGCCGATCTCAGGCCCCAGGCTTATGTCGGCACGCCTTCGTTTCTTAAAATTATTCTCGAAAAGGCCGATGAACTTGGTGCCGATGTCAGTTCGATCAACAAGGCCCTGTTCGGAGGCGAAGCCCTGCCACCATCGATTCGCAGTCACTTTGTCGAACGCGGCATTCGAGCTCAACAATGCTACGCTACCGCCGATCTTGGTGTGATTGCCTATGAATCCAGCGCTCAGGAAGGCCTGATCATCGACGAAGGTGTTTACCTTGAGATAGTCCGGCCTGGTACCGGCGAAGGCCTGCCCGATGGCGAAGTCGGTGAAGTCATTGTCACTAATTTCAATCCAGACTATCCGCTCATTCGCTTCGCTACCGGTGATTTATCGGCAATCATGGAAGGCAGCAGCCCCTGTGGTCGCACTAATACACGCATCAAGGGCTGGATGGGGCGCGCCGACCAGACGGCGAAGGTTCGTGGCATGTTCATCCACCCCGAACAGATCGACAAAGTAGTAAAGCGACACCCGGAAATTAGTCGTGCACGACTGATAATCGACTGGCAGAATGAAGCCGATCAGATCAAACTGCTATGCGAAACCGACAATGGTGACGAACCTCTATCCGCATCGATTGCCGATAGCTTTCGAAATATTTGCAAACTTCGCTGCGAAGTAGAGTTAACCCATATCGGCAATCTCGCTAACGATGGCAAGGTCATCGACGACATTCGTCAATACGACTAGAGCATGACTTGACCAGGACCGCTACCAGAGCACTGCTCGAAGGCGTCAGGGTACTCGACCTTTCCCAGTATATCCCGGGTCCCTTTGCTACTCGCCAACTCGCTGACCTGGGTGCTGAAGTCATTAAAATCGAGCCCCCCGATGGCGACCCGATGCGCAGAATTCTGTATCAGGGCAACCAGGGGGTCTCTCCAATATACCGGCATCTCAATCGCGGCAAACGCATCTGTCGACTCGATTTAAAAAAACCGACCGACAGCCAGCTACTCTCCGAACTGATTAGCGGTGCCAATGTATTACTCGAGTCATTTCGACCTGGCGTGCTGGAAAAGCTGGGCTTTGGTGAGGAAAGATTAAAACAACTCAAGCCTTCTATTATCCACTGTGCATTATCCGGATATGGACAAACCGGACCGTACCGCAATCGCGCGGGGCACGATATCAATTACCTCGCCGCCAGTTCAGGCCTGTCGGTTAGTGGTCTTGCCGAGAAACCGGTTATTTCCTATCCGCCGATTGCCGACCACGCAGGCGCCATGCAGGCCAGCACCAGCATTCTCGCTGCTCTCTATGCTCAGCAAAAACACCGGATCGGGGCCTACCTCGATATCAGTCTGTTTGAATCAGCCCTGTCCTGGCAATACCTGAGCTTTTTTGAACAAAGCGAAACCCGAGGCGAAGGTTTACTCAGTGGGGGCATGGCCTGCTATAACATCTATCGGTGCAGCGATGGCAACTTCATCAGTCTCGGCGCTCTGGAGCCCCACTTCTGGTCAAACTTCTGTACAACCGCCGGACAAAAAGACTGGATCGGTCGGCAATTCGAAACCATGCCACAGACGTCACTCATCGAAGAATGCAGGCGGCTATTCGCCAGCCACCCCAGGACACATTGGAATAAGTTACTAGCGGATGTCGATTGTTGCTATGAAGCACTCGTCGAACCGTTCGAATTAGCGGAGCAAAGCCAGATACGGGCGCGCGAATCGATAACGCAACATGGCCCGAACTACCCAGGCCGGATTAATCAACAAAGTGTCGAATTAGATCCGGACTTCAGCGAAATTACCAATCTGGAACTTCTGCGTTGGTGAAAATCGTCGAATGACTCGTATGCTTTGTGTAACTAATAGAAAACTGATTAAATCGCCCCATCGTTCAAATTGATATCAATGCTATGTCTTTCGAAACCATCGAGTTAAATCAACAGGGTCCGGTCGCCATTATTACGCTTAATCGGCCGGAAAAGCTCAATGCAATCAACAAGACTATGCTACTGGAACTGGAAGCTGCACTCGATCAGATCGGAACTAACGATAGTGTTTACACCGTTGTGCTTAACGGCAATGGCCGGTCTTTTTGTTCAGGATTCGATTTACAGTCCGGTGTAGATGCGAATCGCAAAGGAGAAGCAGAGTGGCGCGCGGCAATTGAGTACGACTTCGATGTCATCATGCGCTTCTGGCATTTCCCTAAGCCAACCATAGCCGTCGTACAAGGTTACGCACTCGCCGGTGGCTTCGAACTCGCGCTAGCCTGTGACATGACGATCTGCGAAGAAAACAGCCTGTTCGGTGAACCCGAGGTACGTTTCGGGAGCAGCATCGTCGCGTTGTTAATGCCCTGGTACACCAGTCCCAAACACGCAAAGCAAATGCTACTCTCCGGGGAAACCCGTATGTCAGCCGCTGAAGCACTCAACATCGGCATCGTCAACGAGGTTGTTGCAGTCAATGAAGGGTTAGGCAGAGGCCTCGCGCTCGCCGGGGAAGTCGCTTTAATGGATCCCGATTCGGTCAGGCTCACCAAACAGGCAATTAATCAAAGTTACGAAATCATGGGTATGAGCAAGGCGCTGGCGATGGGTGTCGATATCTCGGTACAGATCGAAACCACCGAGACACCGATGAGGCGACAATTCAACCAGGTTCTACGCGACAAGGGCATGAAAGCGGCTTTGGCCTGGCGTGAAGGCAGATTAAAACGATCATGAGTAGCCATCCGCTCGACCCGCTATTGAAACCGCGTTCGATCGCCCTGGTCGGAGCTTCTGACAAACCGGATAGTCCTGGTTTCATACTGGCCGATATGGTCATCAATTCGACATATACCGGCGACATTTATCCGGTCAATCCACGGTGCGAGTCGATTAACGGATTAACCTGCTATCCGACGCTGGAATCATTACCAAATGCAGTCGATCACGTAGTATTGGCGCTTTCTAATTTACAGCTGGAATCTGCCTTGCAGGCCGCTATTCACCAGGGCGCAAAAGCAGTAACCATATATTCCAGTGGAATTCTTGACGAGGATACTCACCCTCCTCTGTTAGCCCGCTTAACCAGCATGGCGCGTGATGCCGGAATCGCCATTTGTGGTGCCAACGGCATGGGCTTTTACAATGTCCACGATGATCTTCATGTTGGCATATTCCCAAAATCCGCCAACATACAAAAAGGCGGCATTAGCTATATCGCTCAATCAGGATCGGCCTTTACCGCGCTTTGTCATAACGGTTGCCGACTTGGTTTCAATCTTTGCGTCTCCAGCGGCAATGAAATGAGCACGACAGTGGCAGACTATATGGACTGGTCGCTGGAGCAGTCCGATACGAAGGTTATTGGCCTGTTTCTGGAAGCGGTGCGCGATCCCGAGGCATTTGTCGCTGCACTGCAAAAGGCGCTTAACCAGGACATTCCGGTTGTTATTTTAAAAATCGGAAAATCACCATTAAGCGCCGAGATGGCTTTAACCCATACGGGTGCTGTCGCGGGTAACCACGCGGCCTTTGAAGCCCTGTATCGGCGCTATGGTGTTATCCCGGTCGACGATTTCGATGAGATGGCCGCAGTTTTAATGCTGCTGCAGAATAATTATGTCAGTCATCCGGGAGCGCTCGCCACCATACAGGAGTCCGGTGGCTTCAGAGAGCTGGTTGCCGATATCGCCCATGAGCAGGATGTCGAATTTGCCGAGATCGGCGATAGCACCAAAGACAGAATTCAAACTTTTCTCGATCCCGGCCTAAAAGCCGAAAACCCGCTCGATATCTGGGGTACACACGATAACTTTGAGAATCGGTTTCTTTCCTGTATTACTCATCTGATGGAAGACCCCAAGGTTGCCGGCGGCGTTTTCTTTAGTAATTTCCGCGACGGCTATTTCCTCTCCGAAGCGATATATCGCGTGGTGCAAGCGGTGGCCGAAAAGACCGGCAAACCGATAGCCCTGGGAAACTGTTATAGCGATTTAAGCCACGACAATCTATGTCGGCGAGGTTACCAGCAGGGTATTCCTATAATCGACGGGATACGGGAAACACTGCTGGCATTCAAACATTTGTTTGCCTACCAGACTTTTAAAAAAATCAGCAAGCCATCGCCCGCGAACCCTGGATGGTCTTCGCACTGGATTGAAAACTGGCGCAAGAAGCTGGCTGAACAAGCGATAGTGAGTGAATCCGAAGCCCTTCCTATGTTGGCCGATTTTGGCGTGACCACGCCTGCTCAGGTGCCAGTTAACGATAATTCATCCTTGCTCGACGCGGCAAAAAAATTGAACTTCCCGCTGGTACTGAAAACTGCCGAAGCGGGCATCCAGCATAAGAGTGATGCCGGTGGCGTGATGGCCGATATCAGAAGTGAGAGGGAATTACTCGAACACTATTGTGATCTTAGCCAACGCCTGGGCCCTTCTGCTTTGTTAACAGAAATGGTCGACAAAGGCACCGAGGTCGGTTTGGGCATTATCAACGATCCCCAGTTTGGGCCTATGATCATGGTCGCAGCGGGTGGCATCTTCATTGAGTTCATATCGGACCGAGCCGTCGCGCTATGCCCGGTTTCAGCTGAAGAAGCCGATGAGCTACTCGCCACGCTGGAAATAGATAAACTGCTCAGCGGTGTACGCGGCAGTGCCCCGGGCAATCGTCAGGCTCTGATAGAAATGATCGTAAAATTATCGTGGCTGGCATTTGAATTAAGAGATGTTGTTGGCGAGATAGACATCAACCCGGTAATCGTCAATGAGCATTCAGCTATTGCCGCCGACGCCCTGGTCATTACCCGTTGCAACAGTCCTGACCTGTTCACCTGAGATCCTTACCATGAGTTTACTGACGCAAACTACAGCCTGGCAGGCACTGTCGGGTCATCAAAAACAGATTAACAGCCTGCACATGCGCGAACTGTTCAACCAGGACGCGCAACGAGCAG
>JAOUJX010000375.1 GCA_029882955.1 Gammaproteobacteria bacterium | reverse complement strand
TAATGCATCGAGTCCATCACGACAGTGTACATAAGGCCGGGGTGTTTGTGTTGCGGGATCAAACTCGATGCGGACAGGGTGGTTATGATCTACAACGATTCGATCATCCAGATTGGTGGTGAAGACAATAGCGGTTTTTCCATCCTGCTCCATTACCTCCATCAGGTTTGCCACGAAAGGTGCATCGTCGACCTGAATTTTTAGTTTTTCTGCCGGCGTCAGCAGGAAGTAATCGTCACCCTGTTTGTGCAAAACGCTGGCAAATAGTTTTACTAGCGATAAACGTTGAAACGCCCGGCCCTCGTGAAACCAGCTACCGTCAGCTGCGATACGGATGTCGATGGTGCCGACATGGTCAGGTTGCCATTGTCTGCGTTTTTCGCTCTGAGCATCGGCTTGCGAGATTTGAGCCAGAATGCTATCTAATTCAGACATGGCGGCAGGGTGGTTTCCGCTTGCTTGTTAGCGGCTCCCGATTACAGATTTTTCCAGTTCTTCAGAAACCAGCCAAATATCAGAATGCCCACACCAATCGATAACCCGAGTTGGTCGCTATCCCGAAAGTAAAGTCCGAATTTATCCACCTTGAATGAAAACAGGTAGTAACTGGTGATAGTGCCGCCTGTGATATAGATTAACATCAGGACTAGTTTTCGTACTTGACTGGAATCTTTTATAAAGGCATCGATTGACACAGTAAACCCCGCTTGGCTGTTAGTTTAGAAAGAATAAGTCGATATCAATAGCACGACCAGGGCCAAATTATAAGCATAGATTACCCTCTGGCTTCAATCTTTTCTCTTATCGGCCGAAGGAATGCAGGAGGGGCGGAAATGGAATCGGGGCAGGCATCGGTCGTGTCGAAATCAAACAGTATAGTGTCGATTTGGAAAGCTTAGAGTGAGAGTTATTTGGTTAAGCTTACTGATAGGCACCCTCCCATAAGGATTGTTAACCCTTCCAATCGGGATAGGCAGGCGATAAGATTGTTCGCCAGTTTTTTCAGGCTGGCAATAACTAGAGAAAATATATGTCCCTTGTAGAACAAAACCCCCAGCTTTCCGATAAACGCGGCAAACGCGGTCGTGGCAAGATCAAAGGCCGTGTGGTTGATATTAATGCTTTGCTGGAAGTGCAGTCGCTGTTAGGCGACGCTTCGCGAGCTAAAGATCTGTTGATCGAGCATTTGCATAAAATTCAGGACAAATTCGGTCACCTGTCCGCTATGCATCTGGTGGCGCTGGCCAGTGAAATGAAACTCGCGCCCACCGAAGTCTACGAAGTCGCCAGCTTTTACCACCATTTCGATGTGGTGAAGGAAAATGAGTCTGCTCCTCCGGCATTAACCGTTCGCGTCTGCGAATCGGTGAGCTGCGAGATGGTCGGGGCAAATGAATTGATTACTGCGCTCGAGTCATCTCTGGGTGATGGTGTTCGAGTACAACGCGTGCCCTGTGTTGGACGCTGTGATAAAGCGCCGGTGGCCGTGGTTGGACAGTATACGGTTGATCAGGCGAGCGCAGAGTCGGTACAAGCAGCAGTCAAAGCGGGTAATACCCGGCAACCTATGCCAGTCGACAGTATCGACTATGCCGCTTACAAAGCCGACGGCGGCTACCGGTTATACGAAAAATTACTCGCGGGTGACAGCAGTGGCGACGCCATAATCGAAGCGCTCGAAGGTACCGCTTTACGCGGCCTCGGCGGCGCGGGTTTTCCGGTCGGTCGCAAATGGCGAATCTTACGTGATGCGCCAGCGCCGCGTATGATGGCAGTGAATATTGACGAAGGTGAGCCCGGGACTTTTAAAGACCGTTTTTATATGCTGGCCGATCCACACCGCTTTCTTGAAGGCCTTTTAATTGCGGCCAAAGTGATCGGCATTGATGACTGTTATATATATGTGCGCGATGAATATCCCTCGGTGAGCCAAAACCTGCGTCTGGCGATTGAAGACCTGCAGCAGAAATCTGGTTATGAATTACCCAGAATGGAATTACGCCGTGGTGCCGGTGCCTATATCTGTGGCGAAGAATCGGCGATGATCGAGTCGATCGAAGGCAAGCGTGGTATGCCGCGTCTGCGTCCACCATATGTCGCACAGGTTGGGTTATTCGGGCGTCCAACGCTGGAGCAAAACTGTGAATCGCTATTCTGGATTCGTGATGTGATTGAAAAAGGCGGGGAATGGTTTGATACGCAGGGGCGTAACGGTCGTAAAGGCCTGCGCAGTTTTTCAGTCTCCGGCCGCGTGAAGAATCCGGGCGTCCATCTGGCTCCAGCGGGTATTACGGTTAAAGAGCTGATCGACGAATACTGCGGTGGTATGCTCGACGGACATGAATTTTATGGCTATTTTCCGGGCGGAGCTTCAGGTGGTATTTTACCGGCGTCACTGGGCGATGTGCCACTCGATTTTGATACCCTGCAGGAATATGGCTCGTTCATAGGTTCTGCCGCGGTGATTATTCTCTCCAGTCAGGACAGCGCCAAACAGGCGGCCCTTAATTCAATGAAGTTCTTTGCGCACGAATCCTGTGGCCAATGCACACCCTGTCGCGTCGGCACGGAAAAGGCGGTTAGTATTATGGAAACCGGCGAATGGGATATCGATCAGTTGAACGATCTGTCGACCGTCATGATCGATGCCTCGATCTGTGGACTTGGACAGGCGGCGCCGAATCCGATGCTGTCGGTGATTAAATACTTCCCGCAGGAGTTGGGCCTGGAGGAGAATAAACAATGAGTGCTAATCCCGATACGATTTTCGAAACCATCGAATTCACCCTAAACGGTAAAACTACCGAGGCGCTACCCGGAGAGACAATCATCCAGGCAGCTAAGCGCACCGGAACCGATATCCCGCACCTGTGTTATACCGAAGGTTTGCGCTCCGACGGTAACTGTCGCGCCTGTGTGGTCGAAATCGACGGTGAGCGGGTGTTGGCACCCAGCTGCTGCCGTAATCCGACACCCGGCATGGTAGTCAATTCGAACAATGAGCGGGCGCAAAAATCGCAAAAAATGGTGGTTGAACTGCTCCTGTCTGATATGCCTGAGAAAGCTTATACACTGGATAACGAATTAACCCAGTGGGCGAAAAAGCTGAATGTCGCTTCCCCGCGCTTCAAACCCCGGCATCAACCAGATAACGATCTTTCCCATCCGGCGATTGCAGTCAATCTCGATGCCTGTATTCAATGCACCCGTTGCTTACGCGCCTGTCGCGAAACCCAGGTAAACGACGTCATCGGCCTGGCTAATCGTGGTTCTCATGCCGAAATCGTCTTCGATTTGGGTGACCCGATGGGCGAGAGCTCCTGCGTTGCCTGCGGTGAATGTGTGGCCGCCTGTCCGACAGGTGCCTTGTCGAATGCCAGCGGTGCACATCAGCAGGAAGCCGATCGTAAGGTCGATTCGGTTTGTCCGTATTGTGGTGTTGGCTGTCTGCTGACCTATCATGTCAAAGACGATAAAATTTTGCGCGTCGAAGGGCGGGACGGCCCGGCTAATTTCAGTCGACTTTGTGTCAAGGGGCGTTATGGTTTTGATTATGTCAACCATCCACAGCGATTATTAAAACCGTTAATTCGCAGAGAAGGTGTGCCGAAGGGATTAAATCAGCACTTTGATCCGAGTGATCCATCGAAGATGTTTCGTGAAGCAAGCTGGGATGAGGCGATGGCACTGGCAAGCGGTGGACTGAATAAAATCAAGGCTGAACTCGGCGGAGCCGGGTTGGCCGGGTTTGGTTCGGCCAAGGGGAGCAATGAAGAGGCTTATTTATTCCAGAAACTGGTTCGCGCCGGGTTCGGAACTAACAATGTCGATCACTGTACCCGTCTATGCCACGCTTCCAGTGTGGCCGCATTACTCGAAGGTATCGGCTCTGGTGCGGTATCGAATCAGGTTGAAGACGTCAAGCATGCCGAGGTTATTCTGGTTATCGGTTCGAACC
>JAOUJX010000374.1 GCA_029882955.1 Gammaproteobacteria bacterium | reverse complement strand
AATGAAGGCATGGCGTTCTCGGTGTTTGTGCTGATTAAGTATGCAGAGCAAAAGGATTTTTGGCAATTATATCAATCCTGTTTTTTCTAATGCGAGAGGGATTATTTTAGATGCTGGTAGATGCTGTGAATGTGAAAGAGAGGCTAACAGGTAATATCAATTACTCAGCATCCTCAGGTTTTTGCTTAGACTTGGCTTTCCACGTTTTCGCAAAGAAATCGAGCCATTGGTCTTGACTCAATGTGGGTTTTTTTACCTTCACTTCAGACTTAAATTGGTATTCATATTTCTCTTCAGGGGTCATTAGCTCTGTTTTATCTTCATCGCTCATGTTGGTTTGTCCTAAAACTGGAGTTTCTTAAAACTATTGCTCCCATGTTACTAATAATCCAGAGTCTTAGAAATATAAAATAATTCCTGTTTCCTGAAACCCGGAAGAAGTCTACGTCTGGTTAATCGAGTCAATATGATTCTAGTCTAAAATACTCCACTCCGCTTTAACGCCATATATTCATCAATTAAAGCGATATGCATCTGCGAAGGTTGTGTGTCGGTGACGATGATATGATCGCTACGCAATTGACTATGCAGGGCTGTCTGCTTTTGCATCTGATGTGTCGCGCCACAGAACTTGAGGGCTTCGTCGAGTGATTCAATATCGCTGTGCTGGGCATCGGTTAGCACTTGCTGGCGCATTGAGGCGATTAACACAAGGTGGTGCTGGGACAGCAATCTGGCTGCTTTTACCAGATCATCGCGGTCTTCGGGTTCGAGGGATGAAATCAATACGATCAGTGATCGCCTGGGTTGACGGCTGATCAGTTGTTGCGCGACTTCAAGATAGTCGGTGGTATTCAGCGAGCTATCGAGGTCGTAAATCTGATCGAGTAAGTGGCTGATTTGATGCTGACCCTTGATGGGTGCTACCCAGCGGGATTCTCCGGCAAAGCTGAGTAGACCGACGCTGTCACCCTGCCGTAAAGCGATATAGGCCGAGAGTAGTAGCGCGTTTAAGGCATGGTCAAAGTGACTGATGTTGCCGTCCTTGGCGCGCATACGGCGTCCGCAGTCGAGCAGGAATACGACTTGCTGGTCTCGTTCTTCCTGGTATTCACGTGAGATGGGTCGGTTGAAACGTGCCGTGGCGCGCCAGTCGATCTGTCGCAACGAATCGCCGACTCGAAAGTCGCGCAATTGATGAAAATCGGTTCCCTCGCCGCGACGCTGACGCAGTCGGATACCCCAGTCACTGTAAAGTTGCTCGCTGTTTACAAACGATGACTGGAATAAGGGTTTGTAATTGGGATAAATCTTCGTCTGCTCGGGCTCGCAGAAATAAAACTTTTTCTGCCAGAGTTTCCACGGCGACAGTATGCGACAGCATACCCGGCCAAATCGCGCCATGCCGCGTTGGACGGGGGTCACCTGATAATGAATATCGACAAATTCGTTGGGCTTAACGCTAATTTGGTGCGGGAGGCCTTCGAGCTGGAGCTGCGATGGTGGTGAGTCGCTTAGCCACAGAGGTAGCAGCCGATCTGACTGGTTAGTCAGTCTGATAGAAACCGATTGTTGCACGCCTAATGCCAGATAAGGGTCAAGTTTACGTGTCACCTTTAGTTCTGGTGCCGAACGGCCGGCAAAACCATCGATGAGCATTATCATCGATAGCAATGCGAAATAAATCCAGAACAGGAAGTTAATCGGCAGGGATATTGGCCAAGCGGCGAGTCTGGCTACGGTGGCCAGCAGGCCGATTCCAGCCCACAGCAACAGCAGTATTAAAAGATGTCGAGAAGGTCTCATGAACGCGGGGCGTCGACCTTTTCCAACAGGCTACGTAATACGTCATCTACCTTTAAACCATCGATTTCGACTTCGGGTGCGAGTATTACGCGGTGCCTCAACACGGGTAAAGCCATCGACTTAACATCGTCGGGGGTAACGAATTTTTCTCCATTGATGAGCGCGAGCGCTTTGGCACAGCGGATCAATGCGATGCTGGCCCGGGGGCCTGCACCGTGACGCAACAAAGTAGTATTGCGAGTTTCACGCGCCAGGTTAACCGCGTACCCGGCGACGCTTTGATCGACTTCGATGGCCGCGCATTCCATCTGTGCTGCGGGGATGTCGATGAGTTGTTTAACCGCCTTCTCCGTCGTTACTTTGGCCTGGGCGGCGTTATGTGTGGCCAGTTTTATTTCGTCTTCGAGCGATGGGTAGTCGATGTGGATTTTGATAATAAACCGGTCGAGCTCAGCTTCCGGCAATGCGTAAGTACCTTCCTGTTCGATTGGGTTTTGTGTCGCCAATACCATAAAAGGTTGTTCGACCTGGATGCTCTTGCCATCCAGCGTGACCTGGTTTTCCTGCATGACTTCCAGTAGTGCGGCCTGGGTCTTGGCTGGCGCGCGGTTGATTTCGTCGGCTAGTAACAGGTTGGTGAACACCGGCCCCTGCTTGAGTACGAATTTGCTTTGCGCCATGTCGAACAGGACGTGACCGGTTACGTCGGCGGGCATCAGGTCCGGAGTGAACTGTATGCGTTTGAATTGACTGCCGATGCCACTCGACAAGGTTTCGACCAGTAAAGTTTTGCCGAGTCCGGGTACGCCCTCAATGAGCACATGACCGCCGGCCAGCATGGCGATTAAAACCTGTTCGACGACCTGCGACTGGCCGATTAGAGTATTATTCACATGAGCCTTAAGGGCGTTCAGGGATTCAGATAAAGCAATTGGAGTAGCGGTTGAATCGTTCATATTGATTGCTCGATTTGTTTCAGAAGTTTAACGGTACGGACGAAAGATGTTTCGTTGAAGTCACTCGCCTGGAGGCCATGGACGATAGCCTGCCTGTCAATATTGCTATGTTCGGCGACTAGAGTAAATCGAGTTTCGATATCGCTGGCAGCAAATGCGGGGATAGCTAAGTGGGCTCGACGAAAAATTTGATCGCGCAATGGCTGTAGTAAATATTCAGCTGCATTGCGATGCCACAGGTAATTGGCGGTGGTCGAGAAATGTTCACTCAGGGCGCGGCGCTGGCCGATTTCGATCGGCGTAATACGACCGAATCGTTGAGCCGTATACCAAACCCAGAAAGCGATAAATATTGACAGCGCGATGAGCAGTTCGTAAGCGTTATGAAAGAACGAATCCCATAGCGATTCGCGCTCGGTGGTGCGTAAGATGGCGAAATCGCCATCGGTCGCACTAAGTATCCAGAGCAGATAGGCGTGATCAAACTGGTCGATGTGGCTTGAGCGCCAGATGCTTGAATCGGAGACGATAGTCAGTAGGCCTTCACCGACATTAAACTGCATCAAATGGATACCATTCTCGGATGAAGCCCAGCTAAACGGATTCCTATCCGAGCCTTCCCGGTCATTATCCCCGGCAACATAAGGGTGGCTTAACACCAGGTCCGGGTCGAATAAGATGTCCAGCGTACCGATATCGTCGCTAAATTCGATGCTGGTTAGAATACTCTCATCTCCGGCTTCGGCTGAAATTTGTTCCGGCGTCATGCCGCTGTCGATTTTTTCGTTATATTCGCGCAGCGACTCGCTCATCGACTGTTCTTCCTCTTCATCGTCAATGTCTTCGTAATCATACCCGGTCCAGTCAACATCGACCTCGAACGCCTGTAGTAACAGGTCATCTTCGGTAGCAACCGAGTCGGCTGTGATGATCAGGCTGCCGCCCTCCTGTAACCAGGAGATAACGGCGTCAAGTTGGCGCGGGTTGACGATTTGACCGGCATGGCTGATGAATACGGTGCTAACGCTTTCGAGGTTGTTAAGATGGATTAGACTATCGGCTTCGGTGACTTCGATGCCACTACGCTGTAAAAACTGTTGGGCCGCTAGATAGGGGTTTCGACGGGCTTCGAGCGACCACGGAGTTTCTACAGTTTCCTCGTAAAATTCGATGCTCTGATATAAAGCCCAGCCCAGGGTCGCT
>JAOUJX010000373.1 GCA_029882955.1 Gammaproteobacteria bacterium | reverse complement strand
TTAGTACCGGGATGACTGGCCCGGCCCGCATAATTTGTTCGAGGTTCACAATTCTACTTTCTCGGTTACTGGTGAGGTGATATGGCTGCTGGACATGGCACCATTTTCGGCGCTGTCGACATTGGCTCTAAATACTGAGAATAGTTCACGGCCGGTGCCGCTCTGGTGTCGACTGATATCGGGCAGGGTAATGGGGCGATTTTCGAATTCGTTTGTTTCAACCAGAACTTCCAGTACGCCGTTGATAGCGTCGAGGCGAATCATGTCACCGTCTCTTATTTTTCCGATTGCGCCACCTTTACAGGCTTCCGGATGCAGCTGTATTGCGGCGGGCACCTTGCCCGAAGCACCGGACATGCGGCCATCGGTTACTAGTGCGACTTTGAAACCTTTGTCCTGGAGTACGCCGAGTGCGGGGGTTAGCTTATGCAGCTCGGGCATGCCATTGGCCTGCGGGCCCTGGCAGCGTACCACCACGATCGTATCGGCATTCAACTCGTCGGCTTTGAAGGCATCAAGCACGTCGAGTTGATCGTCGAATACTCTGGCGGGCGCTTCTACAATTTGATGTTCGGTTTTTACCGCAGAAGTTTTAATGACCGCCCGGCCCAGGTTGCCGGAGAGTAATTTAAGGCCGCCCTGTTGGCTGAAGGGTTTTTCTACTTTTGCGATAATTGCAGCATCCAGGCTTTCTGTCGGCGCAGCTTGCCAGCTAAGTTGGTTGTCATGCAGGCAGGGCTCCTGGCGATAGTGTGAGAGTCCCGTACCGGTAACCGTCATAACGTCGTCGTGCAGTAAACCTGCATCGAGTAATTCGCCAATCACCAGCCCCATGCCGCCGGCGGCATGAAATTGATTTACATCGGACTCGCCATTTGGGTAAATGCGCGTCAGTTGCGGAATGACTTCAGACAGGTCGCTAAAGTCGTTCCAGTCGATGATAATTCCAGCACAGCGCGCGATGGCGACTAAATGAATCGTATGATTGGTTGAGCCGCCGGTAGCGTGCAGGCCCACGATAGCGTTGACAATGGACTTTTCGTCGACAAGCCTGCCGACCGGGCGATAGTGACTGCCAAGTGCCGTTATACTGACGGCAGTCTCGGTCGCGGCATCGGTTAAGGCATCGCGCAAAGGCGTATTTGGATTAACGAAAGCGGCTCCCGGTATATGCAGACCCATGACCTCCATTAGCATCTGGTTACTATTGGCGGTGCCATAAAAGGTACAGGTGCCGGGGCCATGGTAAGAGTCGGTTTCCGCTTTCAATAATTCGTCGCGACCGACTTTTCCTTCGGCGAACAATTGACGAATGCGTGCTTTTTCGGAGTTAGGCAGGCCGCTGGTCATGGGGCCTGCGGGTACAAATACTGCGGGCAGGTGTCCAAAACTCAGGGCACCCATGAGCAGGCCGGGGACAATTTTATCGCAAACACCGAGGTACATCGCGGCATCAAAAACGTTATGTGACAACGCTATTGCCGTCGACATGGCGATCACGTCGCGGCTGAATAAGGAAAGTTCCATGCCCGCCATGCCCTGGGTGACGCCATCGCACATGGCGGGTACGCCACCGGCATATTGCGCTACCGCCCCCAGTTTCTGCGCTGCAGCCTTTATGCGTGGGGCGAACTCACCCAGCGGCTGATGCGCCGAGAGCATGTCATTATAAGCTGAAACTATGGCCAGGTTGGGTGCGCGGTTTTGGTGTAACAATTGTTTGTCAGAAACGATAGATGCCGCAGTAGCGTGAGCCAGATTGGTGCAGGAGAGTGAGCAGCGCTGCGGCCCCTGATCGCGCGCCGCATCAATTTGGGCCAGATACCGCTTGCGAGGAATGGCGCTTCGACTTTGAATGCGCTTTGTCACCTGGTTTATTTTGTGATTAATGGTCGCCATAGCAAATGTCTGCTTGAAATTAATGTAATAATACTACAAAATTACTCAGGATATATATCTTATTATGAAGATAAACTACAAATGAATATTAGTAACGCCTCGCTTTATGACATAGCCCCTGCCTTTGATTTCGTATTATTCGGCGGCACGGGTGATCTGGCGATGCGCAAACTATTACCCGCTTTATATCAGCATCATTACCATGGCTTACTGAATGAAAATGGTAGAGTGCTTGCTGTGGCCCGGTCTGAGTTGTCAGACGAAGAATATTTCGCTTTGGCGGAGACGGCCGTACGCAGCCATGTTTCGCCGGACTGTTTTTCAAAGAGTGGCTGGAAGGATTTTTGTCTGCGCCTGCGTTATATCCGTTGTAATGTCGGTGATGTTAATGATTATCAGGCATTGGCCGAAGTGCTTGAGGCTAACAAAGAGAGTAACCGCATTTACTACCTGTCGACCGGCCCCTTGTTATTCGCCCCGATATGCCAGAATCTGGCAGAAAATAAACTGGTTAATCGACATTCGAGACTCGCGGTAGAAAAACCACTTGGTCGGGACCTGGTCTCTGCCTGTGAGATTAGCGATATCATTGGGAGTGTATTTAGCGAAGATCAGATTTTTCGTATTGATCACTATCTAGGGAAAGAGCCGGTTCAGAACCTGCTGGCGCTGCGTTTTGGCAACGCCTTATTCGAGCCTCTGTGGAATCGTGCACATGTTCGCGATGTGCAGATAACCGTAGCCGAAACGCTTGGCGTCGAAGGTCGTGGCGAGTTCTATGATCGAACCGGCGCATTGCGCGATATGGTGCAAAACCACTTGCTGCAGGTGCTTTGTATTATTGCGATGGAAGTGCCTTCGCACGATACGCCGGATGCAGTGCGCGACGAAAAGCTCAAAATACTGCGGTCACTACGACCACTGCAGGGCGATGACATCAATAAAAATACAGTACGCGGTCAGTATCGCTCGGGGGCGGTGGGCAATGAAGTAGTGGCGGCTTATGTTGATGAACCGGGTGTTGACCCTCGAAGTCATAACGAAACCTTTGTTGCTATCCGGGCTAATATCGATAACTGGCGATGGGCTGGTGTCCCCTTTTATTTGCGTACCGGCAAGCGCTTGCAGGAGCGGGTTTCAGAAATCGTAATCAATTTTGAGCGTCTACCACATGCGATTTTTGAAGGTGAATCTATCATGGATTCGCCGAACCGTCTGACTATTCGTTTACAACCGGAGGAATATATCCGTCTATCCATCCGTGCCAAGCAACCGGGGCCCGGTATGCGCCTGCGCCCGGTTGATCTGGATCTTGATCTCACCAAATCGGTAAAAGAGCGTCAGCATAATGCATACGAGCGTCTCATTCTTGACCTGTTGGGCGGTAGTCAAACCTTGTTCCTGCGTCGGGATGAACTCGAAGCGGCCTGGAGCTGGGTTGACCCGATCTTAAATGCGTGGCAGGCCAGTCATAAAGCACCAGCCAGTTATACCTCCGGCACCTGGGGGCCTTCGGAATCCAGCCACCTGTTATTTGAGAACGGTAGCCGCTGGCGCGAACAGGAGTAGCAGGATCTGACGATGCTCGACCTAATCAAGGCTATGCGTAGCGAATTAAGCAAAGCTGAAAAGAAAGTGGCGGATGTGATTATTAAAGCCCCTCAGGAATGCGTGAAGATCACAATGAAGGAATTAGCAGAAGCTGCGAATGTCAGTGAGCCGACTATCGTTCGCTTCTGTCGTAGTTTAAAGCAGAGTGGCTATCGGGAGTTTCGTATGCGCCTGACCCAGGATCTGGCCAGTCAGTTGCATTATCAGCATAGTCCCATCGACGCGAAAGACAATGCTACGCAGCTCGCAGGTAAAGTATTTAATGGTGCTATTTCGAGTCTTTCCAGGGTGCGTGACCAGCTTTCAGCTGAAGTAATAGACCAGGTGATTGCCCTGCTTTCGACCACTCCTCGCGTTGAAATTTACGGTGTTGGTGGTGCCGGTATCGTGGTTCAGGATGCACATTTAAAATTCGATCGGCTTGGATTAAATACACAATCCTATACTGACTGTTATCTTCAGCGA
>JAOUJX010000372.1 GCA_029882955.1 Gammaproteobacteria bacterium | reverse complement strand
TGATACCTCGCTATTCCTGTCGCCGCTGTCGTTTCGACGGACCACCCAGACTGCCTGCAAGTCATTACCGTTGTCGAACGAATATTGTGTATACAACATATCGTCTCCGGCCTTGTATTCTTTATCGATAGACGCGGGAGCGAATGGATTAAAGACATCCATGGGATGGTAAAACAGGCCATTGCCCCATGATACCGCCTGGCGTCCGAGGCGAAAAACCAATTGTTCTGAGGTATAGGTCAGATGCAGACGGTCAAAACGATGGGCTGCTGAGATATTTCCGCCAGAACGTATTTCGGAAGTTAAATCCATGAGACGATTATCGTCGTTGATAAGGCTTTGCGAGGCGAGTAGTTGATAGTCGCTAACTAAGGTCCAATTCGATTCTTTGAGGGATAAATTAAGGCGTAAGTTGCCGCTTTGTTCGAAAGAGTTACTAACCGTTTTTAACGTTTGAAATTTGATATGGCCGTTCTGATTGAAGTTGGATGCCAGACTATCGGAAAAGGAAAAAGCCTGGACAAGGAAGAATAAAAGCAAAAAAAACGTCATTGCGGCCTCCGAGCCGAAATCCATTACTGCCTTTGCACGGTCTAGAATAGATAGCGGGTCAGACCTGCAATAACGACAGATTTTAATTTTCATCGAGAATCGGCGCCTGCATCTCATCGCTGATAATTTTCCCATCTTCCATTTTTATCAGGCGTTTGGCATAAGCCATCACACGTTTATCGTGAGTAGCAATAATAAAGGTGACGCGGTGATGTTGATTCAATTCTGAAAACAGATTCATCAATTGAGAAGAGGCAACCGTGTCCAGATTAGCGGTTGGCTCGTCGGCCAGAACAAGTTTGGGTTGGGAGGCTATTGCCCTGGCCACCGCGACTCGTTGTTGTTGGCCGCCGGAGAGTTGAGCGGGCTTTCGGTCTTCCATTCCCACGAGGCCGACCTCTTTCAGAATATCCCTGGCCTTTTGCGCGCGTTCGGCCGCGGCTACGCCCTGAACCTGCATGACGAATTCGACATTTTCCTGGGCAGTGAGTACCGGAATTAAATTATAGGCCTGAAACACAAATCCGATATTATGCAGACGCATATCTGCCAGGGGGCCTTTCGCTAGCATATCGATGCGAATACCATCCATGTGAATTTCACCGCTATCGGGTGTGTCGAGCCCGCCGATGGCGTTTAACAGCGTGGTCTTACCGGAACCGGATGGCCCGGACAGGCAGACAAATTCACCTTTGTCTACGACGATATCGACATGATCGAGGCCGGTGATTATTTCGTCTCCCTGCCTGAATGTTTTACATAATTGTATGCAACGTATAGAGCTCATGATTAGAAGGGTCAGGTTGAGTGAAGGGCTCGCACCGGATCGAGTTGAGCGGCGCGCCAGGCAGGTAAAATACTGGTTAAAATACCGAGAATAATCACTACCATGTTGGCCAAAATCATGTCGGCCGCTGTCAGTGAGGGGTAAAGCATGCTACTGGCACCCATCATTGCCATGCCTTCGGCGACAATGGAAATATCCATCCCGCTTTCCAGCGGTTTGACGGTAATAAACGCGAGTAAATTACCGATGCTCAGACCCATTAATAACAGCAGTAATGACTCTAGTAAAATCTGATAAACAATCATGCCAGGACGCATACCCAGCGCCTGAATGAGCCCAATTTCGTGCACGCGTTCGAATACTGCCATCGCCAGCGTATTGACCAGACCGAAAGAAAGCGCAAGAAAAATAATAATTACCCAGACCAGCACGAATCCATCCATCATGTTGAGCATATACTTCAGATAAGCGTCGAGTTCGTACCAGGTTTTAATTTCCAGATTTTCTGGAGTGGCCAGTTTCAGGCGGTGATAGAGTAGTGCAATGTCACGAAAATCTTCACCCACAATCGAAATTTGAGAAATCTGGGGCTTAATTTTAAGTAAATCCTGCAAGCTTTCGAGTGCCGCATAAACGTTAAACTCTTCAAGCCTCGGCATTTTTGCTTTGTATATGCCGACCACCTTAAATCCGCGTTCGGCTATATTGTTATCAGGGTCCTGGCTAATGACGACAACGCGTTTGCCCACGCGGGTTTCGAGACGTTCGGCCAATTTGGCTCCGATAATCAGGCCATTATCATTGCTGTCCCGTAGAAACCGTCCTTCGATTATCTGGTCACCAATACCGCTGAGTAAGGTTTCTTTGCCGGGTTCGATGCCGAGCAGGTTAATGCCGCGGGTCTCACGTTCGCTGGCGATAACAGCAGGAACCTTGATACGAGTTGACCAGGCCTTTGTAGCCGGATCGTTAAGGGCGTCGAGCAGGTTTCCGCTCGGCTCGTCTATGCTGTTGACGATACTCGGATCGTCACGAAAATCGGGATGGTGGATCTGGATATGTCCCGGCAAATTCTGAATGCCCTGCTTGAGCATGTCGTCGACCATGCCGCGCATTAGGGCTGTCATGAAGATCATCGCCCAGACGCCCACTGAAATCGCCGCGAGCATAATTATCGTGCGCCGATGATTGCGCCAGAGATTGCGCCAGGACAAAACCAGTATGACCTGAAAGCGCAGGTTAAATATACCGATGCCCTTCATACCGCCCTCATCGCTTCGACCGGTAGTAAACGATACAGTCGGGTGGCCGGGTAAATTGAAGCGAGCAGGCTTGCGAATGCGACCATACAGGGCCCGAGTAGCAGGGAGACCGGGTTAATTTCGGGGTACATGCGGTCGGGCAGATTGAACTTAACCGCCATTTCCTCCATACCCGGGTAGTAAAAGCCGACCACGCTTAAATACCAGGTAATGACAAAACCGACGGCAATACCGAGTAGTAGCCCGAGGCTTGACATCAAAAAAGTTTCGGCTATCACCAGTCGTGACAAATTACTCGGTTTTAGCCCCAGCGCCATCATGGTGCCAAATTCGCGAGTACGTTCCAATACTGACATGAGCTGCGTATTAAGCACGCTAAAGGCCACCAGAATGATGAGCACCAGATACATAAACCAGGCACTGGTCATGTCCGCCTGTATGGCCTGTTTGAGGCCGGGTTGCAGTTCTTCCCAATGTCTCACGGCAAGATCAGACTGGTTTTTCAATAGGGCTTCGATGCTCGCTTTTAAACCTGCGACTGCTTCGATATTTCCGGCACGAACAGCAATGCTGTGACCCTTTCCCCGCATGGCGAAACTGTCGTTGAAATAGTTTAGACTGACCTGGGCCAGGTTACGGTCTAGATCGGGCATACCCGATTCAAAAGTGCCGACGACTCTAACCACACCGGCGGCAAAGCTATTGTCCAGTCCGCTACCGAGGAAGGTTAGCTCGTCGCCTGTTGCGATCTTAAGATTGCGCGCAAGGGTTGAGCCAATGACGATTTCGTCGTAGCTGTCCTTTTCTAAATAGCGCCCCTCATGAACAAGACCGGGAATACTGGAAACCCGTCCCTCGAATAAAGGTTCCACGCCAAGCACCTGGATGCCGTATGAGCGATCACTACTCGATGCTAAGGCAAATCCGACAGCGCGTGCGCCGACGTTTTCCAGCTTCAGCTCGTCTCGCAGACGTTGGGCAGTGGCAATAATTTCCGGCAGGTTGTGTCGCATTTTCGGATCATCGAGATATTGCTCGTGCTGTAGCTGGATATGCCCGGAAAAAGCCTGCAAGGTGTTGTCTATCATCATCTCGTAACTGCCAAACTGTAGCGAGATACTAAACACCAGTAAACTGTTGGAGAAGATCATTGCACCGACTGTAAGCCAGGTGCGGCGTTTATGTCGCCACAGATTACGCCAGGCTAGCAAAATCGAGACGTTGCTCACTGCCTTGGATTTCTCAGGTTAGACAGAGTAAACAAGCTATCGCTGAGATCGATATCAAATTCGACCTGGTCGACCGATATTTCCGTCCATTCGTCCGGGCTTTCGATCTTGTTCATCCGCATGCGGCTGGCGATGGTACGCCCTCCCATAGGCTGTATTTC
>JAOUJX010000371.1 GCA_029882955.1 Gammaproteobacteria bacterium | reverse complement strand
GAGCTTCATCTGCGATAGCGCCCAGAAAAAACCGAAGCTCAACACCAGTACCAGAAAAAACCGGCCAACATGGGCGAGCGGTCGCCGGGTTTTGAAACCTCCGAACCCGCTACCGTGCAGGGCAATCAAAAACAAGAGGGGTAATCCGAACCAGCTCCGCAGTGATACCACCTGAGAAACCGGGTAATCAGCCGTTAGCCATTTAATAATGGCATCCATAATCGCAAACGAAGCGATACCGACAAGCATTAGAATGATGCCCAACGAGGGTCGATCGGTAGTCTCAGTAATGGTTGCTACAGCCAATGTATCTGTTTAAGTAAAAATTGATTTATCAGATGACATACTATCAAAGGAAAAATGAAGCCGATACGATTACCGGGGAATTAATACCCTAACCCAAACATTCAAATCCAGACACACATCGCCTATAATCCAGACTCAATTCCAAATTAATCTTCACACGAGATGCAATGGAAGAAACAACCTCAATCTGGCAAATAGGCTTCATCTCGTTGCTTGCTGGTGCGTTAATCGGTGCTCTGCTGTATCGACTGTTATCACCTTCGGTCAAGCAGGCGGGGCAGATAAAAGCCGACCTGGACCAGACCCGGGGAGAACTGGCCAGCTACAAAGCCAGTGTTGGCCAGCACTTCGATAAAACTTCCGAGCTGGTTAAGGATTTAACGCAAAACTATGTCCGGGTTTATCAACATCTGGCTGAAGGAGCCCAAACTCTGGGTGACAGCAATGAATTTCCGAGTCTGCTGGAAAGGCATCAGGACAAGGCATCGATAACGACGGGCGAAACCACGACTGCCGATTCACGCTTCGCCTTCGCAGAGACGGCAGCGGACTTCACGGAATCCATGGACGAGCATGTCGGGCCTTCCGACGGCCAGGCTAACGATGAATCGGACCCGGAGTCCGAAACTCTGCCCCCCCCTGAGATAAAGCCTGGCTTTTAGTCTGACTAATAACGGGGATAGTATTCCTTTATTCGTGCCTTGAGCTGACCAAAAAGGCTTTCCAGTTCCATCACACCCCGACTCATGGCTGCCATCTCCGTGGTACTACCGGACTTCTCCATTCTCAGGGCACTGTCGCTGAGAGCGGTACCGCCAATGTTAGCAGCGGCGCCTTTAATCGTATGCACCAGTCTTTCAATCAGCTCCAGGTCATTACTTTCCACGGCTGTCTTTAAATTCTTTATATGAACTGGCATATCTTCCAGGAAAGCTTCTAATACCTGCCAGATAGCTTCTTTATCATCATCCAGCATTTCGCTGAGAACCTGATAATTAAATAACGGTCTATCGGCTGCCCCGTTCAAGTCTTTTCCAGCGTTCATTTTTTCTTGCTCTGTGCTGATACTATTTCGAATTAAGCTAACCTGACCTTAATTCAATATCTCGGTTATTTCTCTAGTCGCCTGATATAACCTGATCAGCTTGCCTTCGACGCGCAGTGTCACTAAACCATGCCTGTCCACCGGCACGACAATTTCGCTTTGCCTGTAGATTCGCATATCCAGTACATTGCCAACGTATAACTTCTTTTGCCAGCCGGGTGGTAAAGATTGACCTCTCTGTAACTTTTTCTGTAATCCATAAGGTAAAGAAGAACTGGAACTGGTCTCAGAAGGCATGGATCGGTGCCCAGAAGAGGGAGAGTAATGATAATTATCGGGAAAGACGCAGCCGGAAACCAGGCTTGCTACCATCAACGGGAAAAACAGGTTTTTGATTATCATTTATGTTACTCCGAAAGACATAAGCCAATGCGGGAAATTCACCAGCGGAAAAGTATTTGATTCAGATTTTTCAGTATAAGCCTAATTCAGCCTTTAAAAACGTAAAGATTTAATACTGTACGTGACTTTGGCCTCGTAGGCTATCATTGCCATGTAACGAAAGAGGTTATAAGCTATGTCGCCGTGTCGATAACAGAGAAATACCATGTATCAATGCAAAGTAATCATCGCTATTTTACTGTTATGTTTCAGCCCATTCACACTGAGCGCAGGTGACCCAGTCCTCGGCAAGCAAAAATCGGTAGTATGTTCCCAGTGTCATGGCGCGGACGGTAACAGTCCTGATCAAAATATCCCGAAATTAGCTGGCCAGCTGGAAAGCTACATCATCAACGCAACAACAGAATTCCGCGAAGGCATTCGTAAAGACCCAATGATGAGTAATATCATAACAGTGATCCAGAACGTTCAGGACCTGGAAGATATCGCCGCCTATTTCGCCCTGCAGCCACCGATGCAAGGTCAACAGACAAACAAGCAAATGGCCATAGAAGGTGAAAAGCTTTTTACCAGCGAACGTTGCAACTATTGCCACGGCGAAGGAGGCAAACGTTTCGCCCCTTTCAAGGAAAGCATCGCGCCGATAATTGGCGGACAACACAAAGCCTACCTGATCAAGGCAATGCAAGATATCGGCGCCAGCAAACGGCCGGGGGACATCTACAATTTAATGCCCCGGCTTCTGGGCAATTTATCGAATCAGCAGATTGAAGCCATAGCCGAATATCTAAGCGGACTCTAATTCCTAACTGCATTATCTGTGGATTTAAAAATAATAGCGTGCCAGCCGAGAGCAATACAGATAGCATAAGCTATCAGCTTTAAACCATCGGATCCTGCCAGATTTGATAGCAATAACTTCAGGAGAAACCATGTCAGAACCCTTAATGCCCAAGAAGAGCGCTTATGTTGTCGAAGTCACCGAAGGTAAAAACTACTTCTGGTGTAGCTGCGGACGCAGCAATAAACAGCCCTTTTGTGACGGCTCTCATAAAACTACCGAATTCGAGCCACATAAATTCACTGCGGAGCATACCGGCAAAATGTTTCTTTGCGGCTGCAAGCGCAGCGGAAACAAACCCTTCTGCGACGGCACCCATCACAAATTATAAATTCGCCTTTGCCTTCCCTTAAGCGCCTGACTAAGGTATAAGGCCGCCATGAAAATCCCCAAGCGAATTTTACCATTAGTCAACGATGGTTTGATCGACGAAGTCATCCGTCCTCTCATGAGCGGCAAGGAAGCCGATGTGTTTGTCGTGCGCTGCGGTTCACAAATACGCTGTGCGAAAATCTACAAAGAACCCGAAAAACGGGGCTTCAAGCAAGCCGTTCAATATCAGGAAGGGCGAAAGGTGCGCAATAGCCGCCGCGCGCGGGCCATGCAAAAAGGTTCCAGGTTCGGACGCAAGGAGCAGGAACAGTCCTGGCAAAATACCGAAGTCGATGCACTCTATAAACTTGCCAACGCGGGGGTACGAGTCCCAAAACCCTATGGCTGTTTCGATGGCGTATTGCTAATGGAATTAATCACCGATGGTGACGGTCACGAAGCACCCCGTTTAAACGACGTATCCATGTCGGCCGAGCAAGCCATTGAAGACCATGCCACCATTATCCAGGACGTGGTAAAAATGCTCTGCGCCGGACTGATACACGGTGATCTGTCAGAGTTTAATATATTAGTCGATGAATATGGCCCGGTAATAATCGACTTACCACAGGTCATCGATGCTGCTGCCAATAATAGCGCAAAAATATTCCTCGAACGCGACGTTAACCGGGTTACTGACTACTACTCGGAGTTCGCACCCGAATTACGCCAGAGTCGGTACGCGGACGAAATCTGGGCCCTCTATGAAGCCGGGGATTTACTGCCAGAGGTAGAATTAACAGGGCAGTTTGAGGAGAGCGATAAAATTGCCGATGTTGGTACCGTGATGGAGGAAATTAAAGTAGCCATGCTTGAGGAGATGGCGCGTCGGGAGCGGTTGGCCGAGGCCTGAAATTGCCAGCCAATCGGGTAATATTGTGAACGTTTACCCTTTTCACCTATCGTCAGCTTGTACAATATTGATCAATACTTTATCTTAGCCGTTGAAACTTCCCCGGAACTCACCGCAGGTTTTAATCATTGATCGTATCCGTTTCCACAGCCCCTGTTATTCCCTCTCAATCAGTATTTAATAATACGGCTC
>JAOUJX010000370.1 GCA_029882955.1 Gammaproteobacteria bacterium | reverse complement strand
TGTTTATCTTCGCATTCGGTTTACTCGCCTGGCTTAGTCAACAACATACTATCACCATCGACCTGAGTGCCAACCAACGAAACAGCCTGTCTCAGGAAACCATACGTTTAATCAAATCTATCGAAGACCCGCTTAAAATAACTTTATTCGTATCACCAGCGAATCAAAATCGAGATGCGCTGGAGCGACTTTTTCAACGCTATGCCGGGCATCAGCCGCGCATCGAAATTGAAAGCATCAATCCCGATCTATACCCGGGATTGCTCAGTAAATACGACATCCGCTTCGATGGTGAAAGCCTGATCGAATTCGAAGGGCGTAGCGAGAAGGTCAGCCAGATCACCGAGGCTAATATCACCAATGCTATCCAGCGCCTGATGCGCCAGGGCGAGCGCTGGCTGGTATTTTTACAGGGGCATGGTGAGCGTAATCCCTACAGCGAAGCCAATCACGATTTCAGCAGCTTTGCCCGACAACTGGCCGGCAAGGGCTATACCGTCGAGAACCTAAACCTGACGCAAACTAATAGCATTCCCGATAATACCGATGTACTGGTAATCGCGAGCCCCATGGTGCCGATGCTTCCTGGTGAAGTCGATTTGCTCAGGGCATACCTTGAGGCTGGCGGTAACCTGCTCTGGTTAGCTGACCCGGAGCAGACTACCGATGGTCTCGAATATATAGCCGACCTGCTCGCAGTTGAGTTTCTGCCCGGTGTGGTGGTCGACCCGAATAGCCAGCTTCTGGGTCTTGATCGAGTCGACTTCGCACTGGTTGGTGAATATCCACGCCACGCTATTTCCCAGAATATTGAGGCCATATCTATTTTTCCGCAGGCGCAGGCTCTGGAATTCCACGGTGATGATCAGGTCTGGCAACGACTCGATTTCCTGCAAAGCGGCGACACCAGCTGGAATGAAACAGGCCCTATGAAAGGCAAAATATTTAATGGCGATCACGACGACGAACTAACCGGGCCACTCAGCCTGGGGTTAACCCTCTCTGCCAGTCAGGAAGATGACTCCGGTCAAATCAGCGAGCAACGCATTGTGGTGATTGGTGACGCTGACTTTATATCCAATCGCTACCTGGGTAATGGCGCTAATCTCGATATCGGCGTTAATCTCTTTAACTGGTTAAGCCATGATGACAATCTAATCTCGATCAGCCCGCGCCCGGCTCCGGATACTCGACTGAATTTGTCGCAAACGGCACAAATTGTCATCAGCTCTGGTTTCCTGCTGATACTCCCGGGGCTGCTATTCGGCACCGGCCTGCGCATCTGGCTTAAACGGAGAAAGCTCTAACATGGCCAACAAGTCCCCGATGATATCCAGGCGCTGGCTTATCAACTATGTGCTGCTGCTCTTAATCATCGTATTTACCTATATCGGCAACCGTTATGAGGTTCAAACCGGTTACCAACCCAAGAACAGAATCTCAACGCTAAAACCTCAGGAGATCGAAAAAGTCAGTATTCAGACTGCCGACCACACACTACGCCTGAGTAAAGTCGGTGGCAGCTGGCAAATTGATGCCCCCATTCTCTGGGTGGCGAATAATATCGCTGTCGAGCGTATTATCAATATTATTAACAGCGAGACCGACTCGCGTTTACCCGGCAGTGAAATCGATCTATCTGCTCTCGGGCTCCAGTTCCCTAAAGCCATTCTCAAATTAAACAATACCGATTTCGTCTTCGGTGACACCAACAACATCGGTGAACGGCGCTACCTGTTAACCGAAGATACCGTCTTCCTGCTCGCCGACCGTCACCTGCCGTTTATGATGCAGGGCATTACCGGTTTCGTCGAACGCCGCCTCATGCCCCGCTCAATACCTCTGCAGTCACTTGACCTGGGTTCATTCAGACTGACTCAATCGGATTCGCAGAACTGGCTGTCAAACAACCCGGATCATAGCGGGGTACAAATAAGCGAACTGATCAATAACTGGCAAACCCTCGAAGCAAAGCACCTGCAGAATTACAACGCTCAGAAAACCCCTCGACAGAAGTTTATTGCCACTCTCGACAACGGCGGTCAGATCGAACTCCACCTGATGACAATAACACCGGATATCGTCATCGCACGCCCCGATCTCGGTCTGCAATATCATTTTGACGCGCAGCATTATTACGGCTTAGTCACCATCGCTAAAAATGAAACGCCTACTGGCTAGCCTGTTAATACTGTCAGGCATTGCTGTGGCAAATGCAGATGACCACGCCTTACCCAGGCTAGAGCTGGGGGTATCATTAGGCGTTTTGAATATCCCTGACTACCGGGGCTCGGCATACTCAAGCACCCATGTATTCCCCCTGCCCTATATCAAATACCGGGGTGAGCGGCTCAAGGTTGATGAAGGCATCCAGTCCATCATCTTCGATACTCCCAACCTGGTGCTCTCGCTTAGTGCCAATGGCACGCTGCCAGTCGAAGAAGAAAATCCCGAACGAGCAGGCATGCCGTTGTTAAACGCCACGATTGAACTTGGACCTTCGATCGATTACCGCATGAGTCATTCGCCACAGGGGGAATGGTGGGTCGAATTACCGCTACGACTGGCCTTCGCACTGAATAGCGAGTTCGAACATATCGGCCAGGTTTTTCAACCGCGACTGGTATGGAGCCACCCATCGAGGAAACGCTACGAATGGAAGTTACGCGCTGCAATTGGCCCTATCTTTGCGACCGGTGAATTCCATGATTATTATTATACGGTGAACCCTGATCAGGCCCTGGCTACTCGACCAGCCTATGAGGCCGGTTCAGGCTATAGCGGTATCCGCGGCACATTTAGTTATAGCAAGCGCTATGGCCAGCTCTGGCTAGGTGGCTTTCTACGCTACGACAGCCTAAGCGATTCTGTCATCGAAGACAGCCCCCTGGTTTCAGATAGTTCGGCGTGGATGGGCGGTATAGCTGTCGGCTGGGTATTTTCGGATCGCTACTAATGCCCGAATTACCCGAAGTAGAAACCACAACAAACGGTATACGGCCGCATCTTCTCGGTCAACGTATTGAGCGCTTTATCATTCGTGAACGACGCCTGCGCTGGCCGATTAGCGAGGCTATCGACCAGTTAACCGGCCAGAAAATTTACGATGTCTATCGCCGTGGAAAATATATTTTAATACCGGTCGATCAGGGCACTATGCTCTGGCACCTGGGAATGTCCGGCAGTATGCGTGTATTACCCGTTAATAGCCCTGTCGATAAACACGAACACGTGGAGATGCAGCTCGCTTCCGGGCAGTCGCTTAAATTTCGCGACCCGAGACGCTTCGGCTCGCTTTTGTTTACCAAAGCCGATCCGCTACAGCACAAATTACTCTGTAAACTAGGTCCCGAGCCCCTGTCTGTCGAGTTTAATACCGATTATCTTTATAGGGTCTGCCGTCATCGAAGCACTTCGATAAAATCACTCATTATGGATAGCCATAGAGTCGTCGGCGTGGGTAATATTTATGCCAGTGAAGCCTTATTTAGTGCCGGTATTCGTCCCACGCGAGAGGCCGGCAGCATTAGTAAAAAACGCCTGGCAAAGCTGGTCGAAACGATCAAACGAACCCTGCATGCTGCCATTGCACAAGGCGGAACCACGTTACAGGACTTTAGTCGTGCTGATGGCAAACCAGGTTATTTCAAACAGTCGTTACAGGTATATGGCGTTAAAGGCGATTGCTCGGTTTGTGGCAAGCCCATCAAGCAAATCACTCAAAATCAACGCTCCAGTTATTACTGCCCAGGCTGCCAGAGCTAAGACAGGTAAACGCGCAATTCAATCAGGCAGATCAATCTATATTTACTATACTCGGAGTTTTGGTCATTTTAGTAAAAGATACAGATGCACAATCGGGCCCGGCTAAGTAAAAAAATTAGTATAGGAGTAGCTCTGGTTCTAGCCTGCGGACTGTCTATCGGACTTGGAATTATTTATTCCAAGGAAAAAGAAAATCTTAATCATACAATCCATGACAAGGCCGAACGCACCCTGTTATCGCTTAAATCGAGCCATA
>JAOUJX010000049.1 GCA_029882955.1 Gammaproteobacteria bacterium | reverse complement strand
AGATAAAACGGCGTCGATAGAATCGCGATCATTGTCATCGATATAAAGGAGAGGCGACGCATACCATAACGCATCACCAGCCTGGCGTTTACCAGGGCAGCAAAACCAATCGAAGCGGCTAACACACCAAAATAAACGGCGAATAAATCACCTAGTTGGTATTGATACTGGAAAATCTGTTGCGCCGTGCTTAAATAGCCCAGGAATGCACCAAACAAAAAGCCCATAGTCAAAGTGTACCCCGCAGTAACGGGTATCGATACAATAATCCAGCTTTCGATCATTATCTGGCGCAGGGAAAAACTAGTTCGGTTTTCCGCTATCAGTGTTTCAGGCTGACGTGCAGCAAACCAGATAACTATCGATAAGCCCATAACCAGAAACAGTCCGAATATCGAACGCCAGTCGCTGAACTTCAATATCAACTGTCCAATCGCTGGCGCAAATACCGGCACCAGTATAAAAATAGTCATAACGAAGGACATTACACGCGCCATTTGCCTGCCTTCATAGCGGTCACGCACCAGTGCCACAGAGACGATTCGAGGCCCGGCCGCGCCCAGCCCCTGTAAAAAACGACCAAGCATCATATCGCCTTCCGAATTGGCGAAATACGATAACAGGCAACCGACTATAAAAATTAGTATCCCTGCGATAATCGCCGGCTTGCGACCAGTAGTATCCGACAGCGGGCCAAATATCATCTGTCCGACGGCCATTCCGACAAACAGCATCGATATAATGAAGTGGCTGTCGTTCGCATTTTCGAATTTGAGATCCAGCGCGATGTCAGTCAGGGCCGGTAACATCGCATCGATGGCTAAAGCTACCAGGGAAATAATAAACGCGATGAGAATAACGAATTCGGCGAATTCGGGCTGTTTCTGACTACTCTTAAATCTCAAGGCTGGTCTGCCAATATAAAATGCATGGCCTGGGCACTAGCTGGGCAAAGGCATAAATATTGTTGCGTGGTTTTTACCTCCCCAGGCAAGTCGTCGCGTGAAATACTCTGGTAACCGAGTCCTTCGAAATACCCCTGTGCGGATTCGGTGAGCAGAAAGAGTTCCTGTAATCGGTTCATCCTGGCTTTTTCATGTAAATATTCGACCACTAACCCGGCAAGGCCTCTCCCTTTAAACCCTCCTCGAACAACAACCGAACGCAACAATCCTTCCCTGCCCAAAATTTCGAGGCCACCACAAGCGATTAACTGACTCTTCTCAAAAACTCCACCAAAATTATCAATATGCCTGGCACAATCCTCAAAAGGTAAGCCATTAGCTTTCAACAAGGATTGAACCTGGGCTAAATACTGAACATTCAGGTCAACAACAGCCCATGTCATTAGTTTTAATCTGCATCCAGCGTTTCGACGCGAATGCGATGGATTTCACCGTGTACCGAATCCAGCCCGCCGATACCGGCAAGCGCCTCATTCATTTGTTTTTCGCAGATTTTTTGCGTCAGCATAATAATCGTCGCCTGGGTTGCTCCGGCTTCGGGTTCTTTCTGCAGTATCGCCTCGATTGAAATCTCCCTTTCACCCATAATACGCGTGATATCTGCCATCACACCGGGTTTGTCATCGACTTGCATTCGAATGTAATAGGCGGTTGTTACCTCTTCGATCCCGACAATCGGCAGCTCGACGATCTGGTCGGGCTGGAACGCCAGATGCGGAACTCGATTCTGTGGATCGGTGGTAATCGAGCGCGCAACATCGATAATATCGGCGATCACCGCTGAGGCAGTCGGGTCCGCACCCGCACCCGCACCATAATAGAGCGACGGGCCAAGCTTATCGCCTTTCACCAGTACTGCATTCATCACGCCATCGACATTCGCTATCAGGCGCTTTTCCGGAATCAAAGTCGGATGCACACGCATTTCAACGCCCTTTTCGCTTCGTCTGGCAATACCTAAATGCTTTATTCGATAGCCTAGTTGATTGGCATAGACAACGTCCTCGGTTGAGACAGCGGAGATGCCCTCGGTATATACCGCATCAAATTGCAACGGAATGCCAAACGCCAACGACGCCAGAATACAGAGTTTATGCGCCGCATCGATGCCCTCGACATCGAAAGTGGGATCGGCCTCGGCATAGCCGAGCGCCTGGGCTTCGCGTAAAACATCATCAAAATCACGGCCTTTGTCGCGCATTTCGGTAAGAATGAAATTACCCGTACCGTTGATAATGCCCGCCAGCCATTCGATTAAATTAGCACTTAAGCCTTCACGAATAGACTTAATAATGGGGATCCCCCCGGCGACCGCTGCTTCAAATACCACATTCACACCCCGGGCCTGGGCGGCGGCAAATATTTCGTTACCATGCAGTGCAATCAACGCCTTATTAGCGGTGACCACGTGTTTGCCATTTTCGATAGCACGTAATACCAAATCACGCGCAGGCTCGTAGCCTCCGATTAACTCGATAACCACGTCTACCTCAGGGTTATCAACCACCTCGAATGGATCTGAAGTCAGCGCAATATTCTCGCAACCCGCTGGCATACCCTGTTCGATATTACGCCTTGATGCTTGTACGATCTCAATATCACGGCCAGCGCGTCGGGCGATCTCTACGGCATTATTTTTCAGGCCAAGCGCAGTGCTGGCACCAACCGTGCCAACGCCAATTAAACCAAGTTTCACCGGTTTCAAACTATGTCTCCAGAATCAAAAATAGTGGGGAATTTCGAACGCGCAACCATAAGTAATGTACACCCGACTGTCAATCACCGTAACCCTTCCTACGGCCCATTTGAACACTCGGGATTTTTACATTATGCTGCGCTGCATGCCGCTAACCGAAGATATAATCACCAGCCGTTACCAGATTACTGGATACGACGACAACGCCATCATTATCAACGAGACTCACTATCATGATAGTCTGGTGTTTTCTGCTGGATCATTGCATACACCCTGGGCAGTCAGCTCGGTAGAAGATTTGCATCGCGACAATCTTCAGGTGATTTTTGATTTAAAGCCCGAAGTCGTATTGCTCGGTACCGGTAAACAACAGCGATTCCCCGACCCAAAAATACTAGCCCTTTTCGGCCAAAAAGGGTTAGGGCTGGAAGTGATGGATAACGGCGCACTGTGCCGAACTTTTAATATCCTGATTGCCGAGGGACGATCGGTGGTTGCCGGGGTTATACTAGGACATTAGGTTGATTTTACGAGTCCTCCCCTGGATAAACCTAAGCAACGGCCACCTAGACTTGTAATACCTCCAACCTTAACATAGAGCTTTCTGATCAATGCAATTTGACGTTTACGATCGATTTTGTAATGACGGTCTTTTATTTTTTTAGCTCAAGTAAGTGCCAATCAGGTCTAACCCTTACCACGCCACGGAATGGTCTTCTGGATAATCTTCCTCATCCCGATATCAAATAAAAGACCCAGCATTCCCATGACAAATATCGTGATCCAGATCACTTCGTATTGCGAATATTTTCTGGCCACATTTTCTACAAATCCAATACCTGTTGTTCCGGCTAAAAACTCTGCCGCGACCAGGGTTCCCCAGCAAACACCGATCGCAACTCTGATTCCTGTCAATATTTCAGGTAGTGAGTTTGGCGCGATTACTTCTCTTAATATCTGCCATTTCGAAGCACCCAATGAATGAGCCGCATGTATTTTCGATAACTGTGTTCCTGATGCCCCCGCTCTGGCCGATATAACCATGATTGCAAAAGAAACCATAAACAGCAGGAATATTTTGCCTGAGTTATCTATTCCGAATATTGTTATAATCAAAGGTGCCCAGGCCAGGGGTGGAACTGGCCGGTATAGTTCTACGATTGGGTCAAAATAACCGGCTGCGAATCTTGATAGCCCCATGAATAACCCCAAAGGAACACCACATATAATACCTAGTCCTAAGCCTAGTATGACTCTTAAAAAGGAATCCCAGATATGGCCTGACGGAATGGGGATAGAGAAAGCGCTAAAATTTCCGGTTGCGATATCTAAAACAGTACTTTTTAAATTAGGTTCTACTTTCCCGTCTGAACTGTGAACCGGATATTTCCCGGGAATGATGTCCGCTATCCAGTCAGGCGTTATAAACCCGACTACCTGGTTTATTCCCATCATTTCATACCAGATGAGCGGGACATTTTTATACCCCTCACTGGGTTTTAACAGGTTTATAAAAATCTTAAATGTATCGGAGGGCTTGGGTAACCATCTACCCGGCCCCTGTTCGCTGCAGACATCGCCGCTGGCTACTATGGTTCCGCCCGGGAATAGTAAGGCATCAATTACGCTTAAACCGCCCTGTTCCTCTCTTTGAACTTCGTCAAAATCTACTATTGATTGTTGAACGGAATCCAGTGCGTCAGGTGGGAAGATATTCGCTCTCGCTATTCTGCCTGCAATCTTACTAACCTGCCTGATATAGTCCTGCTCTAATTCCTGATCGTCATTTAGACTGTTTTTGAAATCCTTGATTGCGCTCTTAATTTTTTCAAATTGCGCCATAAATACTGGATTGTCATTTTTAATTTCAAAAAATTCTTCGCTAATTAATTTTATTTCCCTGGCTGCTGCATCAAATTTTAAACCCGTTTTTGAGGCTGGAAGAGGTGGGATTTCCATCCCTGTTTCTCCCCATGAAGTTTGCTTGCTTAGCAGTTCAAGTCGTTCTTTTTCCTCTTCTACGCTTTTTATCCCTGGATAGCTTGCCTGGGCAAAGTCTTCCTTTAACCGGGTAATTTTATTAGCAATAAGGATTACTTTGTTTTTAACTTCCGGATCTAGATGTTTTTCATTTGTTAAAGTACCGATCATTAATTCGGCTTCATTGAGCAAGCCAGTTAATTTAGCTTTATCCGAGCTTTGTATACCTGAGTTTTGAATTATTTTTTTGTAATCACTGATGATTGCTATTTCGCGATCGATGACCGATGTACTTTTAAGTTGCCTTTCGTCTATCGGGAAAATATATTTTATACCAACCAATGACTCTTCAACTTTAGCCACCTGGCATAATTCATTGGCAGAATCCGGGTAAAAAGACTTTGCGACGTCCCAGGAAAAAAATAGCCACAATAATAGTATGGTGCTGGATCCAGCAATTATCCAGTGAACACCACCTTTGGCTTTTTCGGGGTCTCCAAATACTGCATCTATTTTTTCAGTTTTTACTATTCGGGATTCGTAATAAAACGAGCCTACAATAGCCAGAATTAGTAAAACAGTGATAATTCCGGTAAGCATTTTAGTTTTCTTTACCCATGATTTCTTCTTCCATATCCCAGATCATCGTCAGGATTTCTTCTCTGGTGGATACAAATTCCTTATTATTTTTAATTGCCCTTAAATCCTCTGTTAATCCCATCGATGCAAAAGGGAGCTGATATTCTTTATGTATACGGCCGGGCCTTGGCGCCATAACAAATAACCGTTCACCCAGCAATAAAGCCTCCTCGACCGAGTGAGTAATAAGAATGATGGTCTTCCCGGTTTCTTTCCATATTTTTAAAACCAGTGACTGCATTTTCTCTCTAGTGAGTGCGTCCAGTGCCCCCAATGGTTCATCCATTAAAATCAGGTCGGGGTTATTGATCAGGCATCTTGCCAGAGCCACTCGTTGTTGCATACCACCAGACAGTTGATAAGTCGGTGTATTACCAAAGCCTTTTAGTCCAACAATATCCAGCCATTCCTCAACTTTTTGTGCTGTTTCAACCGGGTCTTCCTTTTTCATGCGCAAACCAAAGTTTACATTTTCAGCAACGGTTAACCATTCAAACAAAGCCCCCTGTTGAAATACCATTCCTCTCTCAACGCCAGGACCATTAATTTCCTTCCCCCCTAAACTGATTTTTCCTGAAGTAGGTCTTAAAAAGCCGGCAGTAATATTTAATAGTGTGGTTTTGCCGCATCCGGAAGGACCTAAAACTGATAATAGCTCGCCTTGCTTGAGCGTAAAGTTGACATCTTTTAGCGCATGCACTGTTTCCCCTTTGATCGATGGGAAAACCATATTCAGATCCTGAGAAACTAAATCACTCATAATTTAATTATTTTCCGCCTGGGAAAACAGGCACCAAAACTAAACTGGTGCCTGTTTGATTCCTTTATATCAGTTTCTTTACATGCTATCTAAGAAAGAAGTGTCGACTACTTTTGAATAGTCTTCAAGCGCAGGGTTTTCAGCAGAAGCAAACATTTTCCCCATGTAATCCAGCAGCTTCATGATTTTTCCTTCTTTATTGAAATACTGGGATTTCTGTTCGCTGACGGTCGGGAAACCAAAGCCTGCCATCTGGTTTTTAGTTTTCTCCAATGACATACCAGCATCCCTGGCAATTGCATCCATATCAGATTTACCGGCTGCAAACCTGGAATTGTATTCCTGATTAACTTCGATGAAAGTTCTCACCATTTCCGGATTTTCTTTGGCAAACTTGTCGGTAACAGACGTAATATCGATGCCTGTGATACCGGCGTCATAAGCCTCTTTTACCGTCATTATTAACTGACCGCCTTCCAGGGCTTTATCAATTGAGTTCTTACCAAACAAACAGGCCATAGAAACGTTACCGTCGATTAGAGCAACCGCTCCATCTGCTGGTTCCATATCGACAACCTGGATTTTTGATGCATCGACACCCAGTACTTTCATCATTTCCTGGTAAACATAATCAGCCATTGTTCCTAGTGGAACAGCAGCTTTCATACCCTCCAGATCCTGTGCATTCGCCTTTGAAATACTTTTGTCAACAACACAGGTTGTACCGCCCATGCCGTAGGTAACCGCTATTTCTACCATTTTGATCGGCGCTTTAGCGTTAACAGCATTGACGAATGGTGCCATACCCTGTGAGTAAGAGATATCGATGTCACCTGAAAGCATCGCTTCAGTCATTTCAACACCTGTGGCGAAGTTGGTCCACCTGACAGGAACACCAAAAGCTTTGTCGAAAACGTTCTTGATTTTTGCTTCCTGATTTGGCGTTGCCCATTCTAAAAAGAATGCTATTCTAACTTCGTCGGCTGCAGCATTCGCTGCTGATATGCCCAGATTAACTGCAACAATACTGCCTATAATAAAACTTGCTATTTTTTTCATGCGATCTCCTCGAGTTTTTAAAGTTTAGCGACACTGCCAGTTTTATAATTATTGACTTACTTCCAAACAACAGGTCGTGAAGCAAACATTTTGAGCCTCGACAAAATCCGGAAATAGAGCCAAAGACATTATATCAATAGATCCAAAACTGCCGGATATCCCTATTTATCCCCTTTCAAACTCCCTCTTATCAACCACCTTCGAAAGCGGACATTACGCGGAGGTCATCGCCATCTTTCACTATTGGGCTATCCCAGTCCTGCGGGACGATGACTCCATTATCGATCATCAATACCAGACCCTCAGCTTCATCAAAACCCGCCTCGAGTATCACTGCCCGAGGTGTAGCCGGGGTATCGATATTAAGTAGTATTTTTTTCTGGTTCTGGAATAGTGCCGGGCTATCATCACCAAACCCAAAAACTGAAATTTTTATCGGCAATTTAATCGACCTCAGAGATTAAGCCGTCGAACCGTTTCCGCCAGTGGCACTCCCTTGTCGTCCCAACCGCGGAGCGCATAATATTCACCTAGCATAGTTGATAAATCAGCGACCTCACCGGTTCCGGCGCCACCTCTGGCAGGTTCCGTAACGGTACGCTCGGGTAGACTGTCGTCTGCCATACTGAATCCAGCAGCAAGATTAAACTGCCTCTCCAAATTCCAGATACGTTCGCCGGTTTCGCGTAATCGATCCACCGTCCAGTCACCATCGCAGGCTGCATCAATCATTGAGGAAAGGTGTTCCGGCGCAATGATCGCGTTAGCAAACATGCAAATGCCAGCACTGTCTACCGCTCCGATTAAATCCTGTGTCGTTTTCACGAGTTCGGCCTTACCCTCGGTTGTCACATTGCTGAAGTCCTCCATAAAAGGCCTCGCGCGCATATGACAGGCACCGCGATTTGAAGTTGCGTAGGCTAATGCCATGCCTTTCATGGCACGCGGGTCGTAACCCGGGAATTCCTGACCCTTGACCACCATGGCCAGTTCCGGGCGACCGTATTTTTCACAAAGACGAGTCGAACCTAATCCGATGTCAGCACCGATTCCTTCACCAGTCGCAGTCAGCTCCACTGCACGTACCAACGCATCGGCATTCCCGAAACGCAACTCTAGTCCATCGGTGTGATCGAGGGTGAGTACGTTCTCTTCGAACAAATCCATCGCAGCAGCAATTGTGACACCAAGTGAAATGGGATCCATACCGTGCTCATTGCAGAGGAAATTCGCGTAATTCACAGCATCCAGGTCATCGACACCACACATCGGACCAAATGCAAAAGCGGTTTCGTATTCGAGCCCGCCGGAAGGCAGTTTATAACGCGAACGATCACCACCCTGAGGATCATTGCCATTCACCAGCGATGATTGCGGATCGATGGTAGCTACCCGGCCACAACCTATCGTACAGGCAAAACAGGCCTTATTACCTTGCAGACTAGGCTTATTGTCACTGCGGCGTGGTACTCTGACAGCATCGGCGTTGATCGCCTCAACGCCTTCAAACTGAACATCACGACAATTTCGCGTTGGCAGCGAACCAAACTGATTGGTAACGTCCATCATGTTATGCGTGCCACGAGCGGCGTATCGCTTTTTCAATGGATGATCCCGCATAAAAGCGTTGGTATCAGCAACCGCGCTGAGAAATGCCTCTGGATCGTTGAGTTCGACTCCCTGTGTTCCTCGTATCGCGATAGCCTTGAGGTTTTTAGACCCCATCACCGCACCGACGCCGGAGCGACCAAAGGCACGATCGATGTCGTTGACGATGCAGGCGTATTTAACCCCAATCTCACCCGCCCGACCGATACTGGCAATTTTAGTTTGAGGATCACCGAGTTTGGCGCGTAATCCGGGCTCGGTTTCCCATACCGAACGCCCCCAGAACTCATCGGCCGCATGTAGTTCGGCAACCTCGTCTCTAATGGATAAATAGACCGGCGATGATGCCCTGCCCTCGATGATTAATATATCGTAGCCAGCCATTTTTAATTCTGCGCCGAACAATCCCCCGCTATTCGATGCGGCAATTGCACCCGTCAACGGACTTTTGGTCACTGCGGATGAGCGACCACCAGTCGGTGCTGGCGTTCCGGTTAAGGGACCGGTGGCAAAAATGAGTTTATTTTCCGGCGATAACGGATCGATGCCGGGATCTATCTCGTCGACCAAATAGCGTGTTGCTAATCCGCGCTGCCCTAGATAAGCCTGTGCCCATTCCCGGTTGAGCGGCTCGCTACTACAGCGTTTGTTATTTAAATCAATACGTAAAACTTTATTCTGCCAGGCCATAATCCACCCTCAAATTTGAAAAAGAATCCTACCATAAAATATCGATTACATTTTTAGTTGCCCCGAAAATATGTCCGATAAAATTTCTTCCCGGCAATTTGTCTTGACTTTAATTCCCCAGATCTCTATAAAATTCGCCCCTTGTGCCAGTCATCACGTGGTGAATAGTGTTTACTGATATCCTGAACATCGTAGCTCCTGTCTTTCTGGTCGTCATGGCTGGCTACCTGGCTGTGCGCCTGAAAGTGTTTACCGATATTCAGATCGATCACCTCATGCGATTTGCGATTCAGATCGCGATTCCCTGTCTGTTATTCAAGGCTACTTCGACCATCGACCTGGCCTCGGCTTTCGACTGGCGAATACTCTCAAGTTATTACCTCGCCGCTATTTGCAGCTTCATCCTGGCCTACTGGTTACTACGAAAAATTTTCTCGAGGCGCCCTGGCGAAGCAGTTGCCGCAGCGTTTGCAGCCCTGTTTTCGAATCTCGTGTTACTCGGCCTGCCGATATCAGAGCTGGCCTGGGGATTCGAAAATATGGAACCTGGTTTCGCGCTGGTATCAGTCAACGCGCCGATCTGTTATCTGCTTGGTATTACGGCGATGGAGTATTTACGAGCCGATGGACGCGGTGCAACCGAGACCGTTAAGGTGATCGGCAAGGCGATTTTTAAAAACAGTTTGATGATCGGTATCGGACTTGGTTTTCTAGTCAACTTTAGCGGCCTCGAAACACCTGCTGCGCTTGCTTCGGCCATCGACTTGCTTGTCCGCGCCTCATTACCGGTCGCACTATTTGCACTCGGTGGGGTATTAACTCGATACGCGTTATCGAAGTCAATCGGAGAAGCCGGCATGATTTCCCTGCTATCACTGGGTTTGCAACCCGCGGCGACCTGGTGGTTAGCTCTGCAATTTAATCTCGACGATAGTGTCACTCGCTCCATTGTATTGATGGCGGCGATGGCACCCGGTCTGAATGCCTACCTGTTTGCCAGCATGTATCAGCGTAGCCTGGATACCGCATCGAGTACGGTATTGCTATCGACTGTTTTGTCGGTTTTCAGCGTCAGTGCCTGGCTCATTGTTTTACGTAGTTTTATCTAGAACCGGATCTGGGCAATGATCTCCGACTCGCCCAGCATCATGCGCAAGGCTCTGAAGGACTCACTTAGTCTGCCCGCCTTCATCCTGTTTTTCACGATGATGGGCTTTGGCTCCTTTGCTCGTAGTACCGGTTTCGATGTCGAAATGGCAATCACTGCATCGCTGTTCATCTGGGGTTTACCGGGCCAGCTGGTCATGGCCGAGCTAACCGCAACCGGGCAGCCGGTATTCGCCATTATATTCGCCTGCTCTTTGGCCAACGCACGTTTCCTGCCCATGGTGGTTTCATTTTTGCCCACCATATCCAGGCCAGATGCAAAACTTGGCCAACTGGTGCTTGATGCCCAACTGCTTTCGATAAACTCCTGGGCCATGTGCCTGCGAGAATTTCCAGGTATCGCACCAGAACAACGACGGCGTTACTTTGTAATATTCGCTTCGGTGATTTTGCTGGCAGCAGTGATCGGCACCGCCATCGGACATTCCGCGTCAGTGTTGTTACCTCAACCCCTGGTTCTCGGCCTGATTTTTACCAGTCCTTTATTCTTCACCCTGGTTTTATCGGCTGTTCCCGCGTTATCACATCGACTAGCCCTGCTATCAGGCTGCCTGATCGTACCTTTGGCGAACGAGTGGTTTCCATCTATTGATCTGCTGCTAACCGGGTTAACGGGCGGCACTATTGCGTTTCTGATCGGCAAGTCGAGACGTAAAACTCGATGAATACTCAGACTCTATGGATCATCGTTATCGGCAGTATTCTGGCGACTTTCGTCTGGCGTTTTCTCGGCGCGGTGGTGGTCAGGAAAATTCCCGCACAGGGCGATTTATTCGAATGGGTAACCTGTGTCTCCTACGCAATGGTAGCAGGCCTGGTTTTCCGTATGATTATCCTGCCTCAGAGCGACCTGGCTACTCTCTCCATCGGGATTCGGGTTTCAGCAGTAGTGATTGCATTCGCGGCCTATTTTCTTTTCAAACGGAATCTGCTCGCCGGTGTAGTTGCGGGGGGTGTTAGTTTATCGTTAATGGCGAGTTCATCTGTCGGGATTATATCTTTTTAATTCGTTAAATAATGTACCAGCCGTTATTACCGCCAGCGTTTACTCTACCCGCCAATACGCTTGCGCGCCTGGTTGGGCTGTTGACCTGGATAAGCAGTTAAAGCATGATTGATGGCTTTTGAGGAAGGTTAAGCATGGCTCGAGATCCCCGTTACGATATTTTATTCGAACCTGTCAAAATTGGCCCAGTAGTAGCACCAAATCGATTTTATCAAGTTCCTCATTGCAACGGCATGGGGCGTATGTTTCCGGATAGCATGATTAGCATGCGCGGTATGAAGGCCGAAGGCGGCTGGGGAATTGTCACCACCGAGCAATGTGACTTCCATCCAACGGGTGATGTCCAACCTTTTACTGAGACCAGCATGTGGGATGACGGCGATGTGCCATATCTGGCAGCGATGGTGGAAGCCGTACACGAGCACGGCTCTCTTGCCGGGATCGAGCTGGTACATAATGGTCAGGACAGTGGCTGTCTGTATTCACGCGAGGTCCCGATAGGCCCCGAGCATCGTCCAGTTACCTGGCATAATCACCCGATTCAGGCACGAGCTATGGGTCTGAGCGATATCCGTGATTATCGTCGCTGGCACCGGAAGGCTGCGCTGCGGGCACGCCAGGCCGGATTCGATATGGTTGTGGTGTACGCCGGTCATAACGGTACTGTTCCCAGCCATTTCCTCTCTCGACAAAATAACCAGCGCAGTGACGAATATGGCGGATCTCTTGAAAATCGCCTGCGTCTGTTCCGAGAACTGATCGAAGAAACGAAGGATGCCGTCGGCGATACCATGGCGGTAGTGGTTCGTTTTGCCGTCGATGAAATGATGGGTGAGGACGGATTGGAATGGGCACATGAGGGTAAAGAAGCTATCGAGATGCTCGCCGAACTGCCTGACATGTGGGATGTCAACGTCAGTGATTGGGAAAATGATTCAATGACGTCCCGATTTGCACAGGAAGGCTATCAGGAGGAATATATTTCGTTCGTTAAATCAATCACTAGCAAACCGGTTTCCGCGGTTGGACGCTACACTTCTCCCGATACAATGGTTTCCGCCATTCGCCGCGGTTTGGTTGATTTAATCGGGGCGGCGCGTCCATCCATAGCCGACCCGTTCCTGCCCAACAAAATCAAGCACGGCCGGTCAGAAGATATCCGTGAATGCATCGGTTGTAATATCTGCGCAGCCTGGAACATCCTTTCAGCTCCGAGCAGGTGTACACAAAACCCCACCATGGGAGAGGAATGGCGGAAGGGCTGGCATCCTGAAAAGATTGCACCGAAGGAATCAGACTCACATATTCTAATCGTCGGAGCCGGCCCAGCGGGTCTCGAAGCCGCCCTGGGGTTAGGCCGGCGCGGATACCAGGTAACACTGGCTGAGGCTAGAAATGAACCGGGTGGGCGGGTAACACGCGAGAGTCGCCTGCCGGGATTGAACGAATGGGCGCGCGTACGCGATTATCGACTCGGTCAAATCCAGCGCATGGCCAACGTCGAAATGTATCTGGAAAGTGAAATGAACGCCGAGCAAATTCTAGAATTTGGTGCCGACGAGGTTGCATTGGCTACTGGTGCGCTGTGGCGCAATGACGGGGTTGGCAGAACCATCAGGTTTCCGGTAGCCGGCTGCAAAGCCTTAACACCAGACGACATCATGGATGGCAAACGCCCTGCAACTTCAGGCAGTGCCGTAACGGTATATGATGACGACCATTATTACATGGCCAGCGTAGTGGCCGAGTTGCTTGCCAGTGAGGGTTACAGGGTCACGCTCGCAACACAGGGCATGTGTGTCGCAAGTTGGACCGAATACACACTGGAGCAGCGACATATCGAAAAACGACTGCTAAATTCAGGTATTGAAATCCTGGCACGCCATCAACTAAGCATGGTGGGAGATGGCTGGCTGGAGCTAACTAATAACCTGGATGGAAAGGTGAACAGGTATGAAGGCAGTGTGGTCCCGGTGACAGCACGTCTACCACGAGATGAGTTATTTGAAGCGCTTAAAGGGAAAATTCCGGTGCGGCGCATCGGTGATTGCTTTGGACCATCGATTATTGCAGCGGCTGTCTATGAAGGGCACCGTTACGCACGTGAATTCGATACAGAAATTGATCCCGATATAGTGCCTTTTAATAGAACCCGATATCGGCTTCAGCATAACTAAAGAGGAAAACATCTATGGGTGACATGCTAGAACTAGAATATGACGAAGATATGATCTCTCTGCTGGAGGCGGTGTGGGGAGAGGGTTTTTTATCGCCCGGCGGTACTGAAGAAGTCGATCGGGTGGTCGGCAACAAAGACCTGAGCCAGGCCAGTATCCTCGACATCGGCTGCGGCATTGGCGGTGCAGCGATTCATTTAGCACGCACCAGACAACCCGGACGCGTCACAGGCATCGATATTGAAGAGAATCTGGTTCATAAGGCGCAGGAGCTAGCGAACAAAAAAAACGTATCGGCAATTTGTCATTTTCAACGGGTAGATCCCGGGCCCCTGCCCTTCCAGCCCTGTAGCTTTGATGTCGTCTTTAGCAAGGACTCTATCATTCATATTGCTGACAAGTTCAGTCTGGCTAAAAATATCTACGAGGTTTTGCGCAACGACGGATGGTTTATAGGTAGCGATTGGCTGTCCGGCTACGAGGGTGAGCCTTCGCCCCAGATGCAGGCATATATCGATGCGGAAGGGCTTGATTTCGGCCTGGCCTCAGCCAGCACCTATCAAGAAGCCTTTAACGCTGCGGGGTTTGTTGATGTAGAGATTGATGAACGCAACGCCTGGTACCGTAACCAGGCGCGGGCCGAGCGTGACAATTTAGCTGGTCCGCTATATGAAAGGCTTGTCGCACAGGTTGGCGAGGATTTCCTTAATCGAGAAATAGATGTATGGGACAAAATGATCATCGTCCTCGACAGCGGAGAACTCCGGCCAACCCACCTGCGCGCGCGAAAGCCAGCTTGATTTAAAATCAGTCAGTAAGGTAAGAAAACTAGCCGATTAAAATTCGTTTAGTCGGTTTAACCGCTGGTTATTGCTGGACGCGGATTCTTTTTCAAAAACGCGCCATAAACACTGCCACCAAGGGTTAGTACACCCGCGATCAATAATCCCAATGCTATCGGTCGATCAAAAAACCCACTCCATTCAAAATGCAGCATTTGCATCGCCTGGGCGAAGGTTTGCTCACCGATCTTACCGAGAATCAAACCAAGCACAATGCCCGCCACCGAATAGCCTGAGCGTCGCAGGAAGAAACCAATGACACCGGCGAGAAACATAACGATGACGTCGATTGTTAAGCCGCGCACCGCATAAGCACCGACCGTCGCCAGCAACAGAATCATCGGGGCAAGAAATTGAAAAGGAATTCTTAACAAGTTAATGATGGTCTTGGTTTCCAGGAAGCCAACAAACAGAATAGAAATATTGGCAAAGAACATCGCCGCAAAAACCACCCATACCAGATCTGCGCTGTTGAGAAAAACCAGCGGGCCGGGTTCCATATCATGCATCTGAAACACGCCGACCATCATTGCGGTGAGTGCGCCTCCAGGTAATCCAAGTGCCAGCAGCGGTATCATTGCCGCGCCAGTCGCTGCATTGTTGGCGGTCTCGGAAGAAATAACACCTTCGAGTTTGCCCTTACCGAATTCTTCAGGCGTCTTCGACCAACGCACGGCTTCGTTGTAGCCCATAAATGCCGCAAGTGTCGCGCCGATGCCGGGTAAAATACCGCAAAAGAAACCGATGACAATGGAACGGATGACTGCAAATTTATGCGCGATCAGTTCACTCAGGCTTGGGAAATCGACACTGATTTTGGGTGCCACGTAAGCACCTTTTACTTTCTTTTCAGCCTGCACAAAGATTTCTGATACGGCAAAAAAACCGAGGATTGTTGGAATAAAATGTATTCCCGCCAACAGATAGGGCATTTCGAAATCATAGCGTTCGATGCCACCAACCGGGTCGAGCCCGACTACGGCGACCATCAGTCCGATCAATATCGAGAGCCAGCCCTTCCAGAAAGTTTTGGCGCCAACCGAAGCGGCCACGGCAAGACCGAAGAATACCAACGCAAATATTTCCGGAGGGCCG
>JAOUJX010000369.1 GCA_029882955.1 Gammaproteobacteria bacterium | reverse complement strand
AATTCCTGATGCATTACCACCCCAGCGTAGTAATTGCCTGCGTAGTGCTTCAACGTGTTCGGGCATGTGGCGATCTGCCCAGTGCAACAGGTATACGCCGTCTGCATCGTTGTTTCCGGTAACAAATTCGCGTTTACGACCAGCCTGTACATCCTGCCAACAGGTTTCGAATAACAAATCCATTGCGTCACGGGTCATCTGGTAATGCAGGTCGCTGGTCCGGTTGCGATTGCCTCTACCCGCGTAATTCAGATGCGAGAGGTAAAACTTGTCGATATCTTCGTCGGCCATCAATTGTAATAGATCGGGCAATTCCGCTGCATTGTCCCGGGTTAAAGTAAAACGCAGACCAACCTTGAGGCCTGCGTCGCGACACAGGGCGATGCCTCGCATTGATTCGTCAAAGGCGCCCTGTTTGCGTCGAAAGTAATCGTGTGTCTCGCGCATGCCATCCACGCTGATGCCAACGTAGTCGTAACCAATAGCAACAATGTCGGCGATATTATGCTGCGTTATCATTGTGCCATTAGTCGACAGGCCGACATAAAAGCCCATGGCTTTAGCGCGCCGCGATATCTTGAAAATATCAGGGTGCATGAGGGGTTCGCCTCCCGACAGTATGAGTACCGAGACACCGAATGATTTTAGGTCATCCATGACCTGGAATATCTGCCTGGTACTGAGTTCACCGGGGAAATCTGTATCGGCAGACGTCGCGTAGCAGTGTTTGCAGGCGAGATTGCAGCGACGAATCAGGTTCCATATAACAACCGGTCCGCTACCCGTCATTACCGATTTGGGTTTTGGCGCAACAGTGGCCCCATTATTCAATGCATGCAAATATCGACTTAAACGAAACATAGTTATGCTACCAACCTTAAACCGGATTTTTTTAATATTCTACTGCTGAATAATACGTTCTGCTGCTGACAGTCAGCACCCACTAGATCGGAAATTTGTTGAATTTTATAGTTTACTTCATGCGGATTATGTCCGTGAACCATGGCGAACAAATTATAGGGCCATAGTGGCATATGGCGCGGACGTTGATAACAATGGCTAACGAAGTCGAGTCCACCGATTCTGTTACCCAGTAACTCCAACTGATCGTCACTAATATCCCACACAGACATACCGTTACTGCGTAGTCCTAGCCGGTAGTGGTTTGGTACAGCGCCTATGCGCCTTACTGCGCCGCTATTAAGCATTCGTTGAAATCGGTGCATGACTGTTTCTGTATCGCAGCCGCACTGCGTGGCGATCTTCGAATAAGGTGATGGGTCTAGTGGCAATCCCTGTTGAGTGGCACGAATTATTTTTCGGTCTAACTCGTCAATCAGCGCTTCCTCATGATGTACCGGTATATCAGTTGAGCGGGTAGTAACCTGACCTTGCTGATCGAGTACCAACCAGAGACCCAGGTAAAACTCCCGGGTTTTGGGGAAATTGTAAACTGCTATGCCGGACTGGCGCTCTATTTTATCAATCGTTTGATGAATCCCTTCCGGGGTTTCGGTCGCGATGACGAACCACATGTTTAACTCGTGCTCGCGCCGATAGTTATGTGCGACCTCGGGCAGACTATTAACTCGTTCGGCTACCTGGTCGAAGCGCTCTTCTGGAATCGACATCGCCGCCAGTGTCAGCCCGCCGCCCATGCAGGATGAGTTATACATCGGCCCAAAACGGCTCAATATACCTTTTCCAAGGAGGGCCTTCAGGGTCGATATCAGAGTATTTTCTTGACAGCCGAGCGCTTCGGCCATACTCGCAAAGGGATGCTCAACGACGGGAATTCCGCCCTGATACTGGTTAATTATCCGTCGACTTAGCTCATCCATTGACTGCAACGCGAGGCTGGGAAATCGGGCCGGCTGTCCGGGAATAGATTGCACCACGCTGCTTGAAGCAACGTCCGCTGAAGAGAATTTCGTACTTAATTTGCTGTAGCTCACATTGCTCGACGATCAACTCAACCTGTTTACAGACATCCGATTGATCGCGACCATGGATCATGCTAAAGAGATTATAGGGCCAGTCGGGCTGGCGTCTTGGACGCTGGTAGCACAGGGTTACGAAATCGTATCGCCCGATACGATGACCTAATTCTTCGATGCGGCTATCGGGAATATCCCATACCACCATGCCGTTGGCCCGATAACCCAGTGCACGATGTCTAACGACAACGCCAAAGCGTTTGATATCGTCTCTTTGAATCAGGCGCTGAATACCTTCGATGACTTTTGCTTCGCTACAGCAAAGCTGCTTTGCAATCGCTTCGTAGGGACGGCTTACCAAAGGCAGACCCTGACCTATAGCTTCGATCAAAGACGACTCAAAAGCAAAATCGAGTACTCTCATGTCCATTGCATTTTAAACCCCAGATCGATGAAGTAATCCTGTTCCATGGGTAAATCCATGACCTTTATACCGCTGCGACTTTCTATCTCCTGCAATGTTGCCTGCAAGCTTTCCTCATCGTTTGCCACCACAACAAACCACAGGTTAAAGCGATGATTTCTTTCGTAGTTATGGTTTACCTCGGCAAAATCGTTGACGATGGCGGCAACGGTTTCCAAATCTTGTTCCGGCACCATCATCGCTGCCAGCGTGCTTGCCCCGACTCGATTAGGTCGAAAGACCGCTCCAATCCGACTAATAACCCCCTCGGTTTGTAAACGTTTGAGGTTTTCCAGCACGGTGGTTTCATAAACTCCCAATTCACTGGCGATGTCAGCAAACGGCGTCGGCGATAAAGGTAAGCCGTGCTGAAAGTCGTTCAGCAACCGTTGCTCGATAGGGGAATACTGTCTCATAGGCCGATCCGATGTGCACGCGAGGTAAAGAAAATGCCGCTTGGTTTGGTGGCCGGTAGGAAAGCCTTGCGCTTAAATGTCTGAGTGTCATAGATTTCGACGCGGTCCTCGTCGCGTACCGAGAGCCAGACTTCTTCACCGCGCGGTTCAAATTCCATGTGTAATACGCCCTTGCCGGGTTTGAGTTGTGTGACTATCGATAGACTCTGGGTATCGATGACCTGGATGGTGTCGTTATCGGGTAAAGCAAAATTGACCCAGACCTGTCGTCCATCCGGGCGAGCCATGACGAATATCGGTTGACCATGCACCTTGATACGCCCGGCCTCCTGCCAGCTACGCATATTGATTACCAGTACTTCGTGGCGACCAACGGCAGGTACAAAAGCCAGATCACCAGCAACCGCCCAGCCTTCCAGATGCGGCATTTTATACACAGGTAACTTTTGCTCGCCCTTGCCGTAATTTGGCAGGATTCGTTTGACGCCAGCCGATGGATTCCATAAATCCAGCAGTGCCATGCCATCTTCACCAAACAGACCGGCGATGTAATAGCGCCCGTCCGGGGTGATTAAAGCATCGTAGGGATTGCGTCCGATATCTCGGAATTTTTCGATTTTTGGGGCGGACTGGTCGGACATATCCAGCACCCAGATTTCACCCGCATCCCATAAGGTGAAAACGAACTTTTGACCCGGGGCATCGACTAGTCCGATGACTTTTGAGCGTAGATCGCCACTGCCATAGCTGGCAGGGATATCGGCAACCAGTTCGAGCGTATCGGCATTAAATACCTTCACCCCGCCGGGCTCATAATTCGAAACGGCGACCAGCCGGCCATCCTGAGAAATCGCGCCACCGATACTATTGCCCGATTGCAGCGTACGGGCAGTGATTTCTGCGCTTAAAATATCTACCTTGGTGAGGCCTCCATCGCGGCCAAAAACATAGGCGAAGCGCGCATCGCGAGAATAAACTAACGAAGCATGTGACAGATCTCCAAGCCCGCTAACCCGAGCAAGACTGCTATTGTTGCTGGTTTCGACAATTTGCACACTGCTACTGGCTCTCTCGATTAAGACGCCCATGTCGCCGGTACCTCTTGAATGAGCAGGCGCATGGGACAGGAGTAAAATCACGAAACTGTAAGCTAAACCTTTCATTGTGCTGACCCCCGCAACAACAAAGCTGTCAGCCATTGAGCTTCTTCAGGAGATA
>JAOUJX010000368.1 GCA_029882955.1 Gammaproteobacteria bacterium | reverse complement strand
GACAGTGGCCTGATCCAGAACCAGTTTCGATGCATTTTCCCGGTCTACTATTTCAACCGGCTTCTGTAAGAGACGGATAATCATATCCATGTCGGCCAGAGCGTACTTTAATGCACGATAAATAATACCCAGGAAGTTTAACGGCAAAAATAATTGCAGCATCATGGTGTTGATGAGCACCAGGTCGCCAAGGCTAAGTGACTTATTAGCGACGCCGTCGGCAGCAAGAAACATGATGCCGGTGACACCGATAGCAATGATTGCACCCTGACCGAAATTAAGCAGCGACATTGTATTCTGACTCTTCACAGCTGCGTCTTCCCATAACTTCATGGTATTACGATAACGTGAAATTTCGTGCTCTTCGTTATTAAAATACTTCACGGTCTCGTAATTCATCAGGCTGTCCATTGCCCGTCCGTTTGCTGTTGAGTCATAAGCATTCATATCGAAACGAAAATGCATGCGCCATTCGGTAACTGCAAGGGTAAAGCCAACATATAGAAATACCGTGAGGAAGATAATGATGGCAAAGTGGCTATCGTACTGGCTATATAAAATACCCGCGACCAGCAGGAATTCTGCACTGGTCGGTATGATGTTAAAAACCAGGTAATTCAAAATCGAGCTTATGCTTTGTGCACCCCGTTCCATATCACGGGAAATTGCTCCAGTATTGCGTTCCAGGTGGAACCGCAACGATAATTTATGTAAATGCTGCAGGGTACTCACCGACAGGCTGTTCATTGCGTGATAGCGAACACGGGCAAACAACGCATCGCGCAATTCGTTGAACCCCGCATTACTGAAACGCAATAAACCATAAGCCAATAATAACAAAATGGGTACTGCGGCAGCCGGCGCATCGGAATCCGTATCCAGTACGTCAACGATATATTTTAACACCACCGGTATACCAACCATCGCCAACTTGGACAACATCAAGCAGGAAAGTGCCAGCATCACCCGTCCTTTATAGGCCCAGACAAAAGGCAGCATCTGCTTGATGTTAGCCCAGTCTGCACGGTTGGAATGAGCCTTTTCGGTGCGTCCTTGAGCGGTAGATCGCATATTAGTTACGTGTCTGAGAAGCTAAGGAGAGACATCATCTGGGTGGGTAATTGCCCCGTTCGGCGAATGCTGTACTGATTTAGGCCCTGCTTTTTGGCAACAAATTCCAGTGCCGACTTTATCGATTGATTCAGGCCCGGTGCTGACCGAATAGAAATATTGGCAGAATATTGTCCGTTTGCTTTAATCTGCCCTTTACCGTCTACTGTTAATAGGGCTTTCCTGTCCTTTAGCTGAAATTGATATAGCTGATTGCCGGAACTTAATATTAACTCATAGTCACCCAAATTGACCAACTCCCCTGACACACCGGCCGACTGCCATAAAGCACTGGCATTAATCTGATTGATCTGCTGATTTTTCACCGACAAAGAATCAATCGTCAAATGTAACAAACCTGTCGGTTGCACCAGTAATTTATCCGCATAGGCCGACAGATTCACCAATGAATACGTCATATCGAAATTTATCATGGTCAGACTTTGATCAAACAGGCCAGCCTGTAGCTCACCCTTGCCCTGTTCAAATTGGGTCTGATAACAGACACGGAAACTCAACAGACAACGGCTATCTAGCTGATACCGAAAATTATTAAGCGCTATCCGATCAAGCAGGACCTGTTCCGCAGAGCCCTTTAGAATAGAACCATTGAGTCCAGAAATAGACAATTTTTCGGGTAAATTTACTCGAGATAATATCTGCACTAACGGCATATTGAGCGCCAGAAAAACTATCAGGCACAGTAAAAAGAAGAAAGATAAACCTACTCGACGGCGCATTAGTTAATCAAACCTTCTCTAACAGCAGGTTACTGTCTACCTGTTCCGGATTATCACCGGCATTTATTTTAAAGTCCTTCACCGTCAAACCCTGATTATTCATCTGTGCCACGAAGCCTGTGAGCTTATTGAACGGAATTTCGGTGAAGCGCACACGAATTTCATCTTCGCCATTGGGGCGCATTTGCGCCAGAAATGTATCGAGCTTTTGCTGTTTGACCGTTTGATTTATCAGGTTGGCTAGCGAACCGCTAAAACTCCTGGTTGGCCGCACCGAACCTGTAGCAGAGAGTTCAGCTGTAACCGATTTTATCCACTGTAAATCGCTTTTACTTTGCGCCAGTTCTTCTTCAAGTGTTGTAAGGCGTTGTTGATAGGGTTCAATCACGAAGGCATGAATGCCCAGTCCAAGCAAAATAATCAAACCAAGGCCGACTATCAGCTTTTCCCTCGGGCTGTAGCGAGAAAGAAATTCAACCATCATAAACTACCCTCAACTACAAACTGACCAGAGATGAAGTCAGGCTTAATATTCAGTCGTTCCAGATTGACTGTCAAACCAGTCGCATTCAGAGTAGCGTGTAAAGCTTCGACATCGTCAAGTTTCCTGCTGTTGAAATCAACGCTCAACCGCTGTTGTTGATAGCCAATCTTAACGACTTCGATGGCTGGATAAACCTGCTTCGACTGACTGAATACCGATAGTAAATCCAGAAAACCGCGTGCCCCCTGCTTATCGCCTTTCCGTTGCAAAACCTTGATCACTTCCTTCTTCAGGTTATCCGCTGCTGTAACATTTGGGTCAAGATATTCTTTAACCAGCTCATACTGACTCGCTTTAACAGCTGCCAGTTCGGTTTCCAAATCCTGCAGGGCCAGTACTCGGCTATATATGCTAGAGCCAAGCAGTACGATGATCAATATGGCAATAGTTTTCCAGGCCTTAAAAAAGTTCAGCCACTGAGAAGATGCCTGAAATTCACGCTGCTGCAGATTAATGATATCGGTGTTATGCGCATTAAAGCTTAAGGCAGATACCGGCAGGTAATTGGCAGGATATGTTTCTATTTTGATATCTTCATATGCAACTTCATCCTCCAGATAATAATTGACCGCTTCGATGGACTGTTCTCGATGGATCAAGTCGAGTACAGGGCCCAGTAAATGCCGTTCAAATTTTATTCCGCGATAAGTGCCATAACGAAGCAGAAAACTCTGGTGGCTTTCGATAAGGTTCACTTCACCAGTCTTACCTTGCCACGGACAAAGGAAAAGTTCAGGAATAATCTGAACCACTCTAATGCCATATTTTTCCTGAAGAGAATGACAGTCCTTCATTATCGACTTTTCGACCACGACTACCGGAACCCCGTTTTCACTATCTTTTCCCGTCGCATAGTGTTGCAACTCGGTGTCCTGAGCTAACTGGTCTTCTATTTGATATTCGATTGATGAGAGAATCTGTCTTGATGCTCTTTCGGGTAGCTGAAATTCAGTAAAATAAACATGTTGCTGTGGTATCACAAACACAACCGGCAAGGCATGTTTCGAAAGCAAGGAGCTTAGCTGAGACTGACTGCCTTGTTGCCAGCCCGATCCGATTGAGCTGGACTCGTCGCTAATGACCCAGTCGAAACTATCCAGTGAGGCATCGTCAAAGCGTAATAACAATCTTGACATCAAAACAATCCCAGTGTTCTGCTAATAACGGCTGTCACGCCTTCATTATTCCGGTGAATTAGTGTTTCAAAATTGTATTCCAGATCACCTTGCACCACCTGCCCGGTCGCGAGAAAATACTCGGTACTCACGACCAGTTCGGCTTCTTCGACGGGAATCTGCAAGCGCTCTACAAATTGTTGCACACTGCTAAAAGCTTCTTCTTCACGTTCCTGTAAAAAAGCGTCGCTATTCAAGTCTTCGCCCAGGGCCATAAATACAGTCTCGGACATAGTATTAATATTAATTCCAGTGGTAGTCGGCAAAGCTGTTATATATGGTTTCAATTGCTGGTACATTTCCGCAGTAACATTTTTTACTAACAACAATTCGCTAGCATCTGCCATCTTACGATTCGCAACCCGATAGGTCTCATAATGTTCTTCTGCGCCATCAGGATATCTTACGTCGAGATCTTCATCTATCCAGTCCAGCAGGGCTGGAATGAATACCGGATCGACATCGAGA
>JAOUJX010000367.1 GCA_029882955.1 Gammaproteobacteria bacterium | reverse complement strand
ATGCGGTACTCGCGCATAATCAAACGCAAAGACATAATCCATTTCTTCGGTGCTCAGCGGAATCGGGGGCGGGTTAAACCAGATTTTCTGACCGCCCTGATTCTGCACCAGTGCGCGAGCATTGCCTGGATTGGTTTCCTGGTGCAATACGCGATTGGCGTGGGCGTAGAGTACAGGATCACGTTGCACATCGTTAAACGATGGCATTCGTATCACAGTCTTCAGGCGTTTCGATAACTTACTTTGTACGGTTTCAAGTTTGCCGCTGAGTTTTACCGCAACTTCTTCGTCTTTATTTTGAATATCACAGTTAGCCTGTTCCACATAGTCGTAAGGACTGGTTCTTTTTTCAATACGGCCCGGCTTGTCAACATTGGTAGAGTCGACTATCTGCCAGTCCTCGGGAATATCCTTAATAAAAAAGGCAGTGCCGCGAATATGGGTGATGGTCTCAACCGCATCGCCGCGGGCGAGTAAATGCGCAATTTCGACAATTGCGCGTTCAGCATTGCCGTATAGCAACAGGTCGGCTTTGGCATCGGAAAGTATCGATCTGCGAACTTTGTCCTGCCAGTAATCGTAATGCGCAATTCGACGCAGCGAAGCTTCGATACCGCCGATAATAATCGGCACCTCGTTATAGGCTTCGCGACAGCGCTGCGAGTAAACAATCGAACAGCGGTCGGGGCGCTTACCACCGACATCGTCAGGCGAATAGGCATCGTCCGAACGGATTTTTCGATCCGCCGTATAACGGTTAATCATGGAATCCATATTGCCGGCGGTGACCCCAAAAAACAGATTGGGTTTCCCCAGCGCTTTAAACGGCTCGGCCGAATGCCAGTCGGGCTGCGCGATGATGCCGACGCGAAATCCCTGGGCTTCGAGCAGGCGGCCGACGATTGCCATGCCAAAACTGGGGTGATCGACATAGGCATCGCCGGTGACGAGGATGATGTCGCAGCTATCCCAGCCGAGTTGCTCCATTTCGTCACGCGATACCGGCAGAAACGGGGCTGTGCCGAAGCATTCGGCCCAGTACAAAGGATACTGGTTTAAGGGTCGGGCCTGAGAAGAAATAGAGATTTGCATGGTAGATTCCGCGTAGGCGGCGATTCTACCTGAATTTGATTGCGAGGGTTAAGGTGAAATTATCGATATAGTACGGAATGCCTGATGAAGTAAAGCAAGCCCTCGATCGATTTGTGCTGGACTGGCACAGGAGAAATTGAGCCGGGCGCAATGACTACCGCCCTGATTGGTATAAAACGGCTGGCCGGGTACAAAGACCATACCGAGCCGGGATGCTTCGCGGAACAATTCCATAGTATCGATGTTTTTAGCGAAAGCCAGCCACATAAACATACCGCCCTGCGGGTGGGATCGGAGAACCTCGCCGGCAAATAACTCATCCAGCTTTTCGCCCATTAACCGGCAACGCTGTTCATAGGCCTTGCAAAGACGGCGAATATGCGGCTCGAATCGTTCGTCTTTCAGGAAAGCCAGAATCAAATGCTGACTCAGCCTCGAGGTATGTAAATCGGCAGCCTGTTTGGCAACGATGAGTTTCTGCATGACAGGTGACGGCGCAACCATCCAGCCGAGGCGCAACCCCGGAGCAATTATTTTTGAAAAGGAACCGAGCAGCAGGGTTTGTTCGGGCAGATAATGGTAAAACGATGGCTCGGCTTCACCCTCAAATCGAATTTCGCCGTAAGGGTCGTCTTCGATGATCAGGCAGGATTTGTCGCGTATTAGATTCGCCATAGCTTCGCGGGTTTCTGCGTTATAGCTAAACCCAGTCGGATTTTGAAAATTAGGAACGCTGTAAACCAGCTTTGGATCGGCCGACAGGGCGGTTTCGAAAGCATCCAGGTTTAAGCCATTTTGCCCGATAGGAACGGGTAGAAACTGCGGTCGATAAATCATTAGCGACTGGATCGCGCCAAGGTAACCGGGCGACTCGATGATGACTTTATCACCTTCGTCGAGCAGTACCTTGCCAATGAGGTCGAATGCCTGTTGCGAGCCGTTGGTGATTAGAATGTTTTCTACCGGCACATCGACTCGATGACGCTGTCGATACTGGTCGCAGATATGTTGTCGAAGCTCGGTCTCGCCCTCGCTTTGTCCGTATTGCAAAACATCCTGCGGCCTTTCGGTCAAGATTCGGCTGGCAAGTTCTGCCAGGGCCTGCTCGGGGAAGTATTCCGCGTTGGGTAAGCCACCGGCAAATGAAATCACCGATTCATTGTCGGCGGCTTTTAAGATTTCACGGATAAACGAAGGCTGTATCGTGGCCATACGCTCAGCAAATTGAAAGTTGTTTTCCATGATTACCCCAGCCAGATAAATACCACACAACCGGCAGTCAGTGCGGCCATGATAGTATTGAAGGTTTTAAGGAATAGCGGGCTTTTCAGGTAACGACGAATCATCTGGCCGAAGGCCGCCCACAGCATAATCGATGGTGGCCCAACCAGAGCGAATATGAGGATGATAAAACCCACTGACAACCAGTAATGTTCGCCGCTCAGGCTGAAGCTGGCATTTGCCGATATCACCATCACCCAGGCTTTCGGATTGATGTACTGAAAATTTAACGCCTGCATGAAACTAAAGGGACTAGCAGTTTGATCTTTATCGTCGTCGCTATAACTAAAGCCCAATAGCTTAATCGCAAGCCAGATTAAATAAGCGCTGCCTGCGACTTTCAATGTTTGCTGCATGATCGGGTATTGTTCGAATAAAGCCCCTAAACCCAGGCCAATTAACAGGTTTAACAGAGCAACGCCTCCGACAATGCCTGCGATGTGTGGCAATGTGCGCACGAAACCAAAATTAGCACCCGAAGCGGTAAGCATAATATTATTGGGTCCGGGCGTTGCCGAAGTGACGAAGGCGAAGGACGTAATCGCTAATAACAGTTCTGTGGATAATAGATTCATTCGTATTGTAATGGTGACAATTAGTATTTCAGCGGGTACAATTATTCAATTGTTCGATTTGTCGTTTTATTGTATTCTTCCACCAACGTCAATCTTTTTATTGTCACCATGACACTTTGGAATGCCTCACTAGAAAGCCCCGAATCCACGCGTTATGTGGCCCTTGCCGACCGGATCGAGGCCGCCATTCAAAGTGGCGACCTATCGCCGGGGGAAAAATTGCCGACGCACCGGAAACTTGCCAGCGATTTAAACGTTACCGTCGGTACCATAACCCGAGGTTATGCCGAGGCGGAAAGACGCGGCCTGGTTAATGCCATCGTCGGCAGCGGAACATTCGTCAGCACCGGTCATCAGGGTAGCGTGAAATTTGGGCATTTAAATCCAGACGAATCGCAGGAAATCGATCTCAGCCTGAATTTACCGATTGCGAATCAGCCGGCTCCAGGGATTGCCCGCGTAATGCAGCAAATCAGCGAGGATTCAACCAGGCTCAATCAGCTCATGTTGTATCAGCAGGAGCAGGGATTGAGTCAACATCGGCAATGGGCCGAAAATTGGCTGAATACGCTTGGCGTACGATGCGAAGCCGCCAGCATTTCAGTGACCGCCGGCGGTCAACACGCATTGTCATTGGCACTGATGGCAGCAACGCGAGGCGGCGATACGATTGCCGCGGAAGGGCTGGCCTACCCAGGATTGAAAGCCGCTGCCAGTCAACAGGGATTGAAAGTGATCGGCTTGCCGATGGATGAACAGGGCATACTGCCGGAGTCATTTGCTAACTATTGCACGCTAAATCATTTACGTGCGGTCTATCTCTGTCCAAGCATTCAGAACCCGACCAATGCCTGTATGCAACTGGAGCGCCGAAAGCAGATCATTCAAATAGCGGTCGAAAACGATGTCTGGATTATCGAGGACGAGATTCCCACCAATTACCTGACACAAAATCCGCATAGTTTCATCAACCTGGCCCCGCAGCAGACTTTTTACATCAATAGTCATTCCAAAACCGTCGCGCCCGGTTTACGCGTTGGCTACCTGGTTTCACCGGCAAAACTCAGCGAATCAGTAGCGTCCTCGATCCGCGC
>JAOUJX010000366.1 GCA_029882955.1 Gammaproteobacteria bacterium | reverse complement strand
ATTGAAGAAAGAGGTACCGCTACATCAGTTGATGCATCACGGGGCGAACTTTATTACAGCTGGCGGTTTTAATTGCGATTACGCTAGTCACTTCTCAGCCGACTTTTTTCGATGCCTGTTTCTGTTTGCCATAACCAATATTTGCCGACAGGTGTTTTTCGGCGTCTTCGAAACTCATGTCCTGGCGTGCTGCGTAGTCGATTACCTGATCGCGATCAATCTTGCCGACACCGAAATACTTTGATTCGGGATGCGAAAAATACCAGCCGCTAACCGACGCTGCGGGCAACATGGCGAGCGTTTCGGTGAGCTTGATCTGAGCGTTTTGTGCTGGGTTTAAGAGCTGCCAGATGATTTCTTTCTGCTGGTGGTCGGGGTTGGCCGGGTAACCGGGGGCAGGGCGGATACCCCGATAACTCTCCTTGATTCTGGCTTCGCTATCGAGTGCTTCATCGCTGGCGTAACCCCAGTGCTGTTTACGAATTTGTTCGTGCAGGTATTCGGCAAAGGCTTCGGCGAGGCGGTCGGCCAGCGCCTTGGCCATGATGCTGTTGTAGATATCCTGCTCCTGCTCGAATTTGGTAACAATGGCTTCAAGACCAATGCCGGCAGTGACCGCAAAAGCGCCGATGCTATCGTTGGTACCGCTGTCTCGCGGTGCGATAAAATCGGCCAGCGAGAGGTTGGGGCTTTCGCCAGGGTGGACTGTTTGCTGGCGCAGGCCAACGACTCTGGCTTCGATCTCGGTACGCGTTGCATCGCTGTAGATTTCGATATCATCCGCATCGACACTGTTGGCGGCAAATAGTCCAAACACTGCAGCAGCCCTGAGTTCGCCGGTTTCGATAAATCGTTTTAGCATCGCCTGGGCATCGGCAAATAATAATCGAGCCTGCTCGCCGAACTGTTCGTGTTCGAGTACGCGCGGGTATTTGGCGCGTAGCTCCCAGGTACTAAAAAAGGGTGTCCAGTCAATGTACTCGAGCAGGTTTTCGAGCGGGAAGTTCTCGAGTACCTGAACGCCGAGTTGTTTGGGTATCGGTGGTACATAACCCGTCCAGTCGAGTGCGAGTCGATTCGCTCGCGCCGCCGCGATACTCAGAAATTCGCGCTTTTCGGTTTTCGCCGCGAAGCGCTCACGGAAGTGATCGTACTCCTGTTCGAGCGCCTGTAAAAAAGGACCGCGTTTGCTCGGGCTCATCAATTGATTCACTACCGAAACACTACGCGAAGCGTTGGGCACGTAAACCACCGGTTGTTGATAGTGTGGATCGATCTTCACCGCGGTGTGCATTTTCGAGGTTGTCGCACCGCCGATTAACAAGGGTATTTGAAAACCCTGACGTTGCATTTCTCTGGCAACGTGAGTCATTTCTTCGAGTGACGGGGTGATCAAACCGGATACGCCGATGATATCGGCCGCGTGCTCGCGTGCAGCGAGAAAAATGGTTTCGGCATGCACCATGACACCAAGGTCTATGACTTCGAAACCGTTGCATTGCAATACCACACCGACGATGTTTTTGCCGATGTCATGCACATCGCCCTTGGCGGTCGCAAGTACTACTTTAGTGGCTTTTTTTGTGGCACCTTCAGTGAGCTGTGCCTCCATGACAGGTTCGAGCCAGGCGACTGCTTTTTTCATCACGCGAGCAGATTTAACAACTTGCGGTAAGAACATTTGTCCGGCGCCAAACAGGTCGCCGACAATATTCATGCCGTCCAATAACGGCCCTTCGATGAGTGCCAGCGGAGCGTCGACCAGCGTCAGTGCTTCTTTGGTATCGTCTACGATGTGGTCGGCTATGCCATGTACCAGAGCGTGTTTGAGGCGTTCGTTCACCGCCCAGTTACGCCATTCCTGTGCTTGCACGGCATCGGGCGTGGTGCTGCCGGCAAATTCGTTGGCGAGTTCGAGTAAACGTTCGCCGGCTTGCTGGTTGCGGTTGAGTACCACATCTTCGACCGCTTCGCGTAAGACCGGGTTGAGGTCGGCATATATCGCTAGTTGGCCAGCGTTGACTATGCCCATATCCATGCCGGCGCGAATGGCGTGGTAGAGGAATACCGCGTGGATTGCCTCGCGTACAGCGTTGTTACCGCGAAAAGAAAATGAGACGTTAGAAAGCCCACCGGAGACCATCACCCCGGGTAGCCTGCGTTTGATTTCCGCAGTGGCTTCGATAAACGCGAGTCCATAGTTATTGTGCTCAGCCATACCGGTGGCGACTGCGAAGATATTGGGATCAAAAATAATATCCGACGGATCGAAGTCGAGTTGATCGACGAGAATATGATAAGCGCGCAGGCAGATTTCGACCTTGCGTTCGACCGTATCGGCCTGGCCGGTTTCGTCAAAGGCCATGACCACGACCGCGGCACCGTAAGCCTGGCACAGGCGCGCGTGTTCGATGAACTCGGCTTCGCCAGCTTTGAGGCTAATCGAGTTGACCACGCATTTGCCCTGAACGCATTTAAGCCCGGCCTCAATCACATCCCAGCGTGAGGAGTCGATCATGATCGGCACCCTGGAAATATCCGGCTCGGCTGCGATCAGGTGCAGAAACCGTTGCATCACTGCGACCGAATCGAGCAAGCCTTCGTCCATATTGATATCGATAATTTGCGCGCCATTTTCGACTTGCTGGCGGGCGACACCGAGTGCCTTTTCGTAATCTTCTTCGACGATTAAACGTTTGAAAATAGCTGAGCCGGTGACGTTGGTGCGCTCACCGACATTGACGAACAAGGAGTCTTTATCGAGCGTGCAGGGTTCTAGCCCGGAGAGGCGGCAGGCCGGGGCAAGCTCTGGAATCTGGCGTGGCGGCAAACCGTCGAGAGCGGCTTTAATCGCCGTGATGTGTTCGGGTGTGGTGCCGCAGCAGCCGCCGACGATATTCACCAGGCCGCTATTGGCCCATTCACGCGCGTGTTCGGCCATGCTCTGCGGGGTTTCGTCGTAACCGCCAAACGCATTGGGTAAACCGGCATTGGCGTGAACCGATACCGGGCAGTCGGCGATCTGGGCTAAATCTTCAATGTACTGGCGTAACTCTGTAGGTCCGAGTGCGCAATTCAAACCGACAGCGACCGGTTTGGCGTGGCGAATCGAATGCCAGAAGGCTTCGGTAGTCTGCCCGGATAAAGTGCGCCCGGAAGCATCGGTAATCGTGCCGGATATCATTACCGGCAGGCGCAGGTTGAGGCTTTCGAAAACCTGTTCTACGGCAAAAATGGCTGCCTTGGCGTTGAGTGTATCGAAGATGGTTTCGATCAGAATAATATCGACAGCGCCCTTAATCAATGCGTGCGTGGCTTCGCTATAAGCCTCGACCAGTTGATCGAAGTCGACATTACGGTAGCCAGGGTCTTCCACTTTTGGTGACAGGCTGGCGGTGCGATTGGTGGGTCCGAGCACACCGGCAACAAAACGAGGTTGATCCGGGGTTAACGCGCTATATTTATCTGCCGCCTGGCGGGCTATCCGGGCGGAGGTTTCGCAGAGTTCACCGACCAGTGACTCCATTGAATAGTCGGCCATCGCGATGCTGGTGGCATTAAATGTATTCGTCTCGATGATATCGGCGCCAGCTTCGAGATAGTCCTCGTGTATAGCGCTGATGATGTCGGCTCGGGTTAACGATAATAAGTCGTTATTGCCACGCAGCTCGTCTGGCCAGTCGGCGAAACGCTTACCGCGGTAGTCGGCTTCTTCTAGTTTGTACGCCTGAATCATCGTACCCATAGCGCCGTCTAGTATGAGGATGCGTTGTTTGAGTTGATTGGCTAGATCAGGATTTGTTACGTTTTTGTGGGTATCCATTTAATGTCGACGACTGCATACAGAATAAAATACAAATATAAACATATCTTTATGTATAAGTAAACAGTTAAAGCGGTAGATAAGGAGGGTGATTGATTGGTCTTATAGTACCCTGGCCAAATCCTCACAAAGATCGCCCGCATTCTCCAACCCAACCGATAGACGAAAAATTCCGTCTCCGGCACTATCCCGATATTTATCTAGTTCCTCACCTTCAAGCCG
>JAOUJX010000364.1 GCA_029882955.1 Gammaproteobacteria bacterium | reverse complement strand
TATCGCCGGGGTCGGGTTTATTGCGATTGGTTGTTTTACCCTGTATCAGGCATAGCCTGTCACTGCCTTGAATAATCAGGTTACAAGGGCAGTAAACCGGCTCAATAATATATTGCCACTCAAGCGACGGCAGTCTGTGCTCGACAGCAAATATCTTAATCTCCATCAGCAATTGCTCAGATCTTTTATCGATAAAGGCCGGATTCTCAATCGAGAGGAGATAGCCGCTCTGGTTGATGGTGTCGATCTTGCCATCCAGGCTTTGACTGATGGCGGGCTGGTAATTCTGTCGCAAAGCGGAGAATTAAGCGGTGCTTACCCGTTCACCATGGAAGCGCGTATGCACAAAATCAAGATTAACAACCAGTTAATTCATGCCATGTGTGCGCTCGATTCACTCGCCGCCAGCCCGATGTTCGGCAGAGCGGCCGAAATTGAATCGCATTGCTGCGTGAGCGGAAAGCCAGTTCGTATATTACAGTCGAGCGATGGTGGCATCGAATCGGTTAAACCGGGTGATATTTATTTTGTCATCGACTGGGGCGCGTTTAGTGAAGGCACCATCTGTGCTGATAGTCTGTGTCTGGAGATGAATTTTATCGCAGGAGAAATTCAGGCTGAACAATGGTTGAACGAGGGCAGGGATCGTCGAGAAATTTTTAGTTTGCCGGATGCGGTCGAATTCTCTTCCAGATTTTTTGTACCGCTGCTGATTTCAGGGGATTATTCGTTAAAATAATTCAATATCCCCTGTTGTAATCTCGCGGCTTTTAACTTTTCCGTACTTGACAAGTTCAAGGTAATTTGAAATCTGGTTACGACCGTTATTTTTCGAATAATACAGAGCCTGGTCGGCCTGTTCTATAACGGCTGAGGGGTGGATGCCGGGCATAAATTTGGCGATACCAATAGATACGGTAACCTGCGACAGCTGTGGAAACTTGAATTCTTCCAGAGTCTTTCTAAATCTTTCGAAAACCATATTAGTGTTTTTCTCTGTCGTGTCTTGAATGATAACGACGAATTCTTCGCCGCCGTAGCGGAATAAGAGGTCATTGCTTCTGAATGTATTATTCATCAAATTTGCGAACATCATTAATACTTCGTCGCCAAAGAGATGGCCGAAGTTATCGTTGATATGTTTAAAATGATCGATATCGAGTATGGCGAGCCAGTGACAGTTGTCTGTTGTTGGATGACGTCGTTCCGACTTATTTGTGGCCATTTTGTTGTTGCTTTCGATACTTTCCAGTAGCTCGAAAACCAGGCTGTCAAATGTTTTACGATTGAGTAGGCCAGTTAAAGTGTCTCTTTCGTTGTCGCTTAATACCGCAATAAAATTACCGTAAATATTCAGGAATCCAAGGATTATTTTCTTGTTGGGCCGCTCCTGGTGGTGGTGATGAATAATCAGCAGATTGGTGACCTCTTTGGAGACGGCGACAGGAAAAATTGTGCGAGTTGAGTCATCAATAGTTTTCGAGATAATTTTACGGCTCTTGATACATTTGCTAATTAACTCATCGTATTCGACTTTGAGGTCAGACCGTTCGTAGCGCCTGCTAAGTGATTCCCTGGCTGTGATCGAGGCAGTTACTTCAAGGTAATCAACAGCTTCTGTAGGAGGCACGGTCAGTAGCTGTGCTGAATCAAACGCCATGTAGTCAATAAGTACCTCCATCAACGAGTTTGCAAGAGACCTTTTGTCGCGCCCCTTGGTAATATGGATAGCGGATTCTAATAACCGGGTTGTTTTCTGTGTCATATTTGCCGAATTTATATATCTATGGGTAATGGCTCAAATAAACTTTTATTTACTATCGGCTGCTATTGCTTCCAGGGCTTTGCGAATTTCGACAGGTATGGAAACAGACCTGTTGCTTGTCCGGTCTACAAACACATGCACAAAATGGCCAAACGCGCTAGCCTCATATTCGCCTTTGGCAAAGATAGCCAATCCGTACTGTACCGAGCTATTTCCCAAACGGTCGACTCTAAGGCCTGCTTCGAGTGCCTGAGGGTAAGCCAGCGGACTGTTGTAGGTGCATCCCGAGTTAACGACGACACCGATCACCGGTGAATTATCTAGATCCAGACCACCTGCCTCGATCAGGTATCGATTGGCAGCGGTATCGAAATAAGAATAATACGTTACATTATTCACATGTCCGTAGTAATCATTATCCATCCAGCGGGTGGTAATGGGGTAAAACTGTTTATAACTGTCGCGTGTTTCCTGCAGGGATATTGTCATGCTCATTTCTTCAATATGGTTTATTATTTTAATTATAACCGGTAAATCAATAATAATGAGGCGGATATGCTCAAAGCCAGGGTAGCTATTGTAACAGGTGGTTTGCAAGGTATAGGCCTTGCCATCGCAAAGGAATTAGTCAGGCAGGGTGCTCACGTCGCAATTGGTTCCCGGCGTGGTGATGATCCGGAGCAAGCTTCGGCCGCCAGAGAAGTTGTCGGTGGGCAGGGGCTGGTCGCTGCGCTCGACGTTGCTTCAACAGCTTCTGTCGCTAGCTTCGTTGATCAGGTCAATGAACGGCTCGGTGTGCCCGATATTTTAATTAATGCCGCGGGTGTTTCAGTTCATCAAGTTGTAGAAGGGCATTCTGATGATGACTGGCAAAATGTTATCGACATAAATCTTACCGGACCGTTCAAGATGATCCGCGCCTGCCTGCCTGCAATGAAAGCCAACGGCTGGGGACGTATTGTCAATATCGCTTCAACTGCTGCGCGAGTCGCCGAAGCCACACATGGCGCCTATTGTGCATCCAAGGCCGGGCTGGTTGGTTTAACAAAGGCAGTTGCAAAGGAAGGCGGGCCGCATGGAGTGACCAGTGTAGCCATCAGCCCCGGATGGGTGGAAACCGAAATGCTCAGGCAAAGTGCTCAGAAACTGGCTGCCAAATCGGGCCGGACCCAGGCCGAGGAAATTGCCATTATGATTCAATCGAATCCACAAAACCGATTGATTCAACCGGAAGAAATTGCCGCGCTTGCTGCGTTTTGCTGTTCTGATGCGGCTGCGGGCTTAACCATGGAAGATATTCAGGTGAATGCCGGGACGCTCTGGTAGTATTCGCCACTTTTCCGACGGAAACACGGTTGCAACATGATACCAGCTATTCGTCGCCCAACCCTGTTCGATATCTGCCGTCTATTTTTTCTCGGCGCTGTCTGGGGCGGGGCGTTTATTTTTATTTCCCTGGCGCTAGTTGATTTCGGTCCGGTTAGTGTAGCCAGCTGGCGTGTTTTGCTCGGCGCGGTATTAATGCTGTTAATAGCATCGTTGATGCGCAAACAAATCCCCCGGGGTGTTAGGAACTGGCAATATATATTTATTATCGGCTTTTTAAACAGTGCAGTACCATTTTTTCTAATCAGCTGGGGGCAGCAGTTTATCAGCAGTGCTGCGTCAGCTCTGCTCATGGCATCGGGTACTTTTTGTACCGTGTTAATATCTCACTACACCAGTAGCGATGAGCGCATGAACCGTTATCGAGTGCTAGGCGTAATGGTCGGCTTTAGCGGTGTATTTGTGCTGGTGTTGTGGGACATTATGGAGTCCGGCATGGGTGGTTTGAAAGGTCAGATAGCTACCGTTATTGCCGGTTGTAGTTATGCTGTATCTTCGATTCTTTCCAGGCGATTATCACACCTGTCATCGATATCGACCTCGGCGGGTACGATGCTAAGCGCGAGCCTCTATATGGTGCCACTGGCCTTTCTGTTAGAAGATCCGTTACCAGCGCAAGTTGGTGCAACCTCAATACTGTCACTGGTGTATTTGGGCGTTTTCGCGACAGCTCTGGCGATGACTGTTCGTTTCGTCATCATCCGCGCCAATGGTGCGGTATTCATGTCGCAAGTTGGATATCTGGTGCCTTTGTTTGGTGTCATCTGGAGCGGTCTGTTTTTTTTCGATGCGATCAATTTGCAAACTATGCTGGCCCTGGGATTTATTCTAACCGGTATTGCGATCACTAGAAAGGGCGGTTCATAGCCTGATGCGGGGGCTGGTGAACAGGGTTT